>NZ_DASYZI010000016.1:0-1989 GCF_035946395.1 Actinocrinis sp. | reverse complement strand
TCTAGCCCGTCACTGTCCTCATCCCACGACCGGAACGTCCGCAGCCTCGAAAGCGGGGCCGCCACGTCCAGCCTCGGATCGTCGACCTCTCCCCCGCCGAGCGCCGCCACGAGTCGCCGCGCCGGAACGTTGCGCGGCGTGTTTTCGGCGATGAGCCGTACCGTCTCGCAGCCCAGCGTCTCGGCGCGGTCGGCCAGCCACTGAAGCAGCCGCTCCTCCACGCCTCGGCCCAGCGCACGGCAGCTGAGCATCCACGCCGCGACTTCGAGCGCGTTCCCGTCCCGCCGCAGCACGAGCACGCCGACTTGGCCGTAGTCGCCGAACCGGTCGCTTACCGAGGCCGTCCACACCTCGCCGTCCAGCTGCCAGCGGGTCAGCGCGGCTTCGTCCAGCGGCTCCGGGCGCAGGTTGAACTGGTTGGTACGGCGGCTCAGCTGAGCCGAGCGCTCGATCGTCGCGGCGGACAGCGGCCGGATGTCGACTTCGAGCCGGAGCCGTTCGAGGAAATCCAGAAAGCCGCTGCGTTCACGCTCCCGGGTTCGAAGGCGTTCCTGCCGGTAGAAGTCCGCTCGCGCGGCGTCCTCCCTGGTCGCGGCCTTCGGGGTGACCGGCCAGAGCCGGGTGACGAAGGCGTCGAGCTCGCTCGCCGGCGGGCAGGTGACGCACAGGACCTCAGGCAGCTGCGATCGCATCGCGGCTATCTCGACCGGGTTGTCGTCGAGGAACAGGAAGCTGTCGAGCCCGAGTCCGAGCCCGTCGGCGATCGCTTCGAGCCGGGCCGCCTTCGGCCCCCAGGTCGCCGAGACCGCGCTGAAGTGCTCGGCCCGCAACCGGCTGTCCGGCCGTTCCAGCACGCTGAGAACGGTGGCCTCGTCGTTGTTGCTGACCAAAGCGAGCAGCACACCCGCGGCACGCCATTCCAGCAGCCTGCGGGCGAGCGTATCGCGCGGCCCGGTCAGGTCGACCGCGTCCGGCCCGATCTCACCGGCCACGCCGCCCCACAGCGTCTCGTCGCCGTCCACTGCGATGACCTTGGGCGGTGTGCGGCGGACCGCCCTGACCAGGTCGGCCGCCGTGAGCGCGACCGCGGCCTGGAAGGACGGGCTGAACGGGAGGTGAGCAAGGGCGTCCGTCTCCTCGTCGAAGGGCTCTGCGACGTCGAAGCCGTGGCCCCAGCTCTCGGGAGACAGAACCGCGAGACCTGGCGCCGAGCGCAGCCGCGCGGCGAGTTCCCGCTCCCAGCGCAGCAGCCGGTCGTCCGCCGACCTGGCCGGCAGGAAGCCGACGATCATCGGCAGGCCGGTCCGTTCGTGCAGCGAACGCAGCGCGGCGGGATACTCGTCGGCGAGCTCGGAGAGCAGCTCGTCACTCACCGGGCCGAACCGCGCGAGGTCGGCGGCACGCAGCAGCACGACGCCGACGGCGGCCGTGGACTGGGCGAAGACTCCGGCTGGGTCCTGGAGAGCGGCCAGGGCTTGGTGATACGGCGCGGTGGCGACTGTGAACGTGGTGCCTTCGTCTTCGAGCGCTGTTTCCAGCATCGCCGTCAGGTCGCCGAGGGCGAACGTCGCGGCGAGCGCTACGGATGCGGCTGTCGCCGATGCGGATGCGGGCGCCGCCGAGGTGGGCACTGATACGGGCACGGGTACAGGCGCGGGCCCTGCCTGTGCTTGCGCCCCCGAGGCGATCTCGGCGAGCAGTTCCAGGTAATCCTGCCCGAAGCGGACGCAGTCCTGCTCGCCGATGATGTCGAGGTTGTAGTCCAGCCGCAGGTGATTCAGGTCGCTGGCGATGGTGACCATGAGGTCGAGGTCCGAATAGCCGGTGCCCGCCTGCACGATCTCCAGGCCGCGCACCTTCAGCGCCTGCGGCCGGATGAAGTTGAAGTAGACCTCGACCAGCGGCGCGTCCGGCCGGTACAGACCCTCCTCGACGAGGGCTGACATGGCGTCGAAGAACGAGGCGCCCTTCTCCAGCACCCGGGCCAGC
>NZ_DASYZI010000015.1:0-19780 GCF_035946395.1 Actinocrinis sp. | reverse complement strand
CCGAAGGTTCTCGTGCTCGACGAGGCGACCTCGCTGCTCGACCCGCGTGCCGCCCGTCACTTGGAGCGTTCGCTTTCAGCCGTGCTCGACGGTCGCACGGTGATCGCGATCGCCCACCGCCTGCACACCGCCCACGACGCGGACCGGGTCGCGGTGGTCGAGGATGGCAGAATTGCCGAGTTGGGCTCGCATCGGGAGTTGATGGACGCCGACGGAGCGTACGCCCGTTTGTGGCATTCGTGGCACGGCGACGCCGCTCCACTGCCACCTGGCGTTTAACGGCTCGGGCTACTATGGGCACGCTATGGGTGACTGGGAAGACGACTGGGATGAGTCCTGGGGACGCGACGAACTGCCGGTCCTCACCTCCTCCTCGGGGCTAGAACAGACTCGGGACGACACCGACCTCGGTTGGGGCGAACGCACCTGGGCCGATGCATCGGGTGGAGCGGATCCCGACGACTTGGAACGCTTTCTGCGCGACCGTCCGCCCCACCACGGCGACTGACGCCGACGTCGTCACGCCGGTAGGGAATCGACGAATGGCGGGCGAGCCTCTGGGGCGTGCGGTTGTCGTCGCAGAGGCTCGGATCGTGGTCGGTCGTATCGCGGGTTGTGGCATTGGATAGTGGCGTGAGGCATCGGCTTGAGCTCTCGGAACGTTAGTCAGTGTGTCGCTGAGCTCGGCTGGTTACCTCATGGGTGCTGACAGGCTATTGCGTGCAGGCAGCTGCTGCTGTCGCCGTGGGATGTGGTCAGTCCGGTGAGGGGTTCAGCGTGGCGGCTGGTTCGTGTGCGGGTAGCCAGCACGCGTTAGTTATCGGCGCTGAAGCCTTCGGGCTGTGAGCTGATGCGTTTGGCGTTCGCAGCGCGGCGGCGCCCAGGGCTATCGATGCGCCAGTGAGCAGCGTGGCGGCCTTGCGTCGACGTTGGCGACGTAACCTGTGGCGGGTGATCAGTGGGCGGATGTCGTTCGGGTACTCCGAAGCAGCGGAGCGAGCGTAGGGCTGGTGTGCGTAGTCGCGTGCGGGGTGGTGCTGGGTGGGGTACACGGGATTTCCTCGCCTTCCATCCTGGTCATTTCGGTGCTGCGACACTCCGGTGCCGTCGCGGCTCTCGATCGGTCCGGCTGTCGACTGTCGATCTAGATCCAGGATGGACGGTCGCACTGACAAATGGCGGTGGTTTTGAAGTTATCCACAGGAAGATGTTTTTTGGCATCATTTCCGCTGAATCCGGGTGACTCGGTGAGGCGAGCGGGCACGGCGGCGGACTGCCGTAGGGCAGTCCAGTGGACAGAGGTGGCCCGGATGTCGCAAGATTGGCACTCGTAGAGGTTGAGTGCTAGCCCAGGAGCTGACCCCGTGCCGACGTACCAGTACCAGTGCACCGAGTGCGGTGAAGGTCTCGAGGCCGTCCAGAAGTTCAGCGACGACCCCCTCACCATCTGCCCGAACTGCCAGGGCACGCTGCGGAAGGTTTACTCCGCGGTCGGGATCGTCTTCAAGGGCTCCGGCTTTTATCGGACTGACAGCAGGTCGTCCTCCGCTTCGAACGGCAAGAACAGCTCTGGCGGCGGCTCGAAGGACAGCGCGCCCTCTTCTTCCTCCTCCTCGTCCACGACCTCGTCTTCTGACTCGTCGAGTTCGGGATCTTCGGCGAAGAGCGGCAGTGGCAGCAGCAGTCCGTCCGCCGCGGCGTAGCGCGTAACTCTGGCGATCACCGGCGAGTTGGGCAGGCGTCTGGCGTGCCGGGTGAGCGTGAACCGAGTGGGGGAGCGGGTACGCAGTGCCATCGTTGGCCTAGATCTGCGACGGCGCTGGTGACCGTGGGCATGTCAGGTACGCGCAAGTCGGCTATTGCTCAGGTGGATTTCGGGCAGGCCTAGTGCTCAGGCCTAGTTCTTCAGCGGCAGCTGGAACCAGACCGCCTTGCCGGTCGGCGTCGGGCGTACACCCCAGCGGCGGGAGAGCTGATCTACGAGGAACAGTCCCCGGCCGCCTTCGTCGTTCGCCGATGCCGTTCGCACGCGCGGGGTGCGGACGTCTTGGTCGTGCACCTCGACCCAGAGCGACGAGCCGCCGCGTCGCATCACGACCTCTATCCGGCGGTCGGTACGTAACGCCGCAACCGCGCCGTCGAGGACGGCATTGTCGAGCAGGCCGTCCGGGGCCGCCTCGCCTAGCAGCGCTCGCTCCAGAGCCGCGAGGTCGAACTCGTGATCGCCGACTCCGTCCGGATCCTGCGGGAGGGTATACGGCGACGACTCGTCGAACGCCGGGCCGCGCGGCGTCGGGCCCGGACCTGAGGCGTGCCGTACCGCGTTGGTCACCAGCTCGGAGACCAGCAGTTCGACGGTCTCGGAAAGCTCCTCGCTCGACCACTCGCGCAGCACCGAACGGGCATGGGTGCGTGCGGCCGACGGCGAAGCGGGCTCGGCCGGCAGGTCGATGCGCCAAAGCGGCAGGGGGTCCAGATCGGTCCGCATCGCCAGCACGGCGCGATCGTCGTCCAACGGTCCCGACGATGCGCGGAGGGTCGCACGGCACAACGCCGCCGGCGACGCTCCCGGGCCGATCATTTCGAGGGCGTCGCACAACGCGCGGACACCTTGGTCCACCGACTGCCCGCGCCGCTCCACGACACCGTCGGTGTAGAGCACGATCGTGTCTCCGGGCGCGACGATGAATGCATGGTCGTTGAAGGCGATGCCACCGACGCCGAGTGGTACGTCTGGGGGTACCTCCATCGGGTGACAACCGTGCGCGCCTGAGAGCAGGGGCGGCGGATGTCCGGCGTTCGCGAGTACGCACTCGCGAGTGAACGGGTCGTAGACCGCGTACACACACGTCACGAGGAGCGCCTCGTTCAGGCCCTGCACCAGGTCGTCCAGATGGGTGAGCACCTGTGCGGGTTCGAGGTCGAGCACGGCGTACGCCCGCAGCGCCGCCCGCAGTTGGCCCATGACCGCAGCCGCGTGCGCACCGCGTCCCTGAACGTCACCGATCGCGATTCCGATGCGGCCGGACGAGAGCTCCATCACGTCGTAGAGGTCGCCGCCGACATCGGACTCGTCGCCCGGGTTGTAGCCGACCTGGACCGCAGCGCCGTCGATCACCGGCAGATGCGAGGGAAGCAGCGAGTGCTGCAACGCCAGTGCGAGCGAGCGCATGCTCTCGTAGAGCGCCGCGTTCTCCAGCGCGAACCCGGCCCGCGCGGCGACCTCCTCGACCAGCTCTACGTCGTTCTGCGCGAAGCTGCGGTCCGGGGAGTCAGCGGCGACGGCGAGTACGCCCTTGATACCGCGCGGGCCGAGTAGAGGAACCGCTATCACTGCCGCCGCATCGGTCAGCAGCGGGTGGCCACCAGTCGCCGGTCGGGGCACGGGCGCCGTCGGCGTGGACGGCTTCGACGTCTTAGCTAGTGCGGGACGGCCTGTACGCAACGCGATGGCGCATGGATGTTCGCTCGGATAGGCGATTCGGCGGTCCGCGACACTCGGCGAACTCGTCCGGCGGGCCCGCGCGTGGTCCATACGGACCGTCACCGCGCGGCGCAGATTCCCCGAGTCGTCGAGCAGGTCCACCACGCACTGATCGGCGAAGGACGGCACGAGCAATTCGGCGATCGCGGCGAGAGTGCGGCCGGTGTCGAGCGAGGTACCGAGGAGCATTCCGGCACGCGAGAGCAGTGATGAGCGCACGCTCTCCGCTCCGCGCCCCGCCTCGGTTCCGCGCGCGCCCTCCGCGCCCGCGAGCGTGGGTGCGTCGTGTCGGCCCACCAGCTGACCCGCCATCGGCCCACCTTTCCGTCCGCGCCAGGTCAACCGAGTCGACCCATCTCATCAGTGTGCCACTCGCGAGGCTGGCCGGCGCGTGCTTGACGGCGCGTCGCCCTGGCGGCGTGGTGGCCCGACCACGAGAGAACCGCGGAACCGTCCCAAGGTAGCAGACCCCTGATAGAGCTGGCGAGGTCTCCGTGGCGAGGCCTGACGGTCTGCGGACCGCGCCGGGGTTCCCGGGCCCGCGAACCGGTCGTTTCGAAGAGCCTGCCAAGGCCGTAGGGTGTGGCCCCGAGGCGGATTCGCGCCGGATCACCAGGCACCGAACCGCAAGCCACCGCCCCACCCGCAAGGAATGGCCGATGTCAGCGATTCACCCCTCGGCAGCTCAGCCCTCGGACGCGCAGCCGGAGGTGAGCACGCCCGAGGCGAGCGTGCCCGAGCCGACGGAGTCTGCCGCGCAGCCGCTGGTTCAGGACCAGGCGGGCGAGGCAGGTGAGACGGCAGCCGTGGGAGTGGCAGACGCTGGCGCTGAGGTGGATGGCGCGGGCGACCAGGAGATTCAGGAGAACGAGGCGTCGGTGCCTGAGAGCGCTGGCGCCGGTGGAGCTCTGGCTGCCGAAGTGGAGGTGACTGCGGGAGCCGGAGACCTTGCACAGGCCCCTGCGGGGAACGCGGGGGGTGGGCGCGACAAGGCGGCGGGTAAAGGCAAGCTTTGGGGGCTGACCAAGCTCAGGGCGTTGCTCGCCGTCGCCGTCGGCTTCGTGGTGGTCGTACTCATTGGAACCGCCGCCGGTGCGTGGGCGTTCACGGACGCGCTGCACGCCTCGTATCCGCAGACCTCGGGAACGCTCAACATCGCCGGGTTGTCCGCACCGGTCACCGTGCAGCGCGACGTCAACGGCATCCCGCAGATCTACGCGCAGACATCCTCGGACCTCTTCGTCGCCGACGGGTATGTGCAGGCGCAGGACCGCTTCTGGCAGATGGATGTCAATCGGCACATCACGTCGGGAACACTGTCGTCGCTACTCGGATCGGGTGCATTGACCACCGACGAGTTCGTACGAACACTCGGATGGCGCACCGTAGCCGAACAGACGTACCCACAGCTGAAGCCGGAGACGAAGCAGTTCCTCCAGTCGTACTCCCAAGGTGTCAACGACTACATCGCCGCGCATCCCGGTGGATCTTCGCTGTCCATCGAGTACACGATCATCGGTGCACCCTTGGTCGGCACCGTGAGCAACTACAGGCCAGCGCCGTGGACGCCGATCGACTCGGTCGCTTGGATCGAAGCGATGGCCTGGGACCTGCGCGCCAATGTCGATGACGAGATCTCGCGCTCGCTTCTCACCCAAACGCTGTCCGTGGACCAAATCGAGCAGCTTTACCCCTCGTACTCATACTCCACCCACCCGACGATCGTCACACAGGGTGCACTCGTCGGATCAACATATGAACAGAACGCCACGCCGTCGGCCGCGCTGCCGAAGGCCGCGCAGGACAAACTCTCCGAGCTGTCGCAACTGCTCTCGCAGATCCCCTCGGTGCTCGGTCCGGCAGACCCGGCGGGCAGTGGCGTCGGCTCGAACTCCTGGGTGGTGTCCGGCACGCTGACCGCGACCGGTAAGCCGCTGCTGGAAAACGATCCGCACCTGTCGCCGTCGCTGCCCTCGGTCTGGTACCAGATGGGCCTGCACTGCATCACGACCGGACCGCAGTGTCAGTACGACGTCTCCGGCTACTCGTTCCCGGGCATGCCCGGCGTCGTCATCGGCCACAACGAGAACGTCGCCTGGGGCTTCACCAACGAGGGCGCCGACGTCAGCGATCTGTACCTGGAGAAGATCGACGGCGAGGACTACCTGTACGACGGCAAGGAGTATCAGCTCAGCGAGCACCAGGAGACCATCGACGTCGCAGGGCAGCAATCAGTCACTATCACCGTCCGCTCGACGCGTCACGGCCCCCTGATCTCGGACGTCTCATCGACGGACAAGCTCGTGGGCAAGCAGGCTCCGGCCGCGCGCAACGGTGATCCGGCCCAGGGCGCGGCACCGGGGATTCAGTACGGTGTTGCGTTGCAGTGGACTGCATTGCAGGTCAACCCGACGATGGACGCGCTGTTCGAACTCGACCGCGCCGCGAACTGGACCGATTTCCGCGCCGCCGCGGCCGACTTCACCGTTCCGGCCCAGAACCTGACCTACGCGGACACGCAAGGCAACATCGGCTACCAGGCGCCCGGACGGATCCCGATCCGCAAGAACGGGGACGGACGCTGGCCCGTCCCCGGTTGGACCGATCAGTACGACTGGACCGGCTACATCCCGTTCTCCGCACTGCCCAACGAGTTGAACCCCAGTCAGGGCTTCATCGTCACGGCCAACAACGCGGTCGTCGACCCCACGTACCCGTACACGCTCACCACGGACTGGGACTACGGCTACCGCGCGCAGCGCATCACGCAGGACATCCAGCGCCTCACCGCCAACGGCCACAAGGTGACTGTGTCGGACATGGCATCCATCCAGAACGACAGCTATAACCCCGAGGCTGCCCTACTCGTCCCCTACCTGCTTCAGCTCAAGACCGACGCCTTTACGAAGCCGGCGCAGAACCTGCTCAAGCACTGGGATTACACGCAGCCGGCGACCTCAGGCGCGGCTGCGTACTACAACGCCGTATGGTCCGAAATCCTCAAGATGACCTTCGGCACGAAGCTGCCGACCGGAGTCGATCTGTCCGTCCTCGGCTTCGATGGCGGAGATCGGTGGTTCGCCGTCGTCGAGTCGATCATCAACCGGCCGGACAGCCAGTGGTGGGACAACCCGAAGACGCCGGAGCGTGAGACCCGCGACGCCATCCTGACGGCCGCGCTCAAGAAGGCCAGACTCGACCTGACCGCGCGGCTTGGCAAGGACGTCTCCAAGTGGACTTGGGGACGGCTGCACACGCTCACCCCGACCGAGCAGACCCTCGGCACCAACGGCCCCGGGATCGTGAAGTGGCTGATCAACGGCCGGGCCGAGCAACTGGCCGGTGGCTCCGCCCTGGTCGACGCGACCAGCTGGGACCTGTCCAATGACAATTACGACGTCACCGTCGCGCCCTCGATGCGGATGATCGTCGACATCGGCGACTTCGACCGCTCTCGTTGGGTCAACCAAACAGGCGAATCCGGCCATGTCGACGATGCCAACTACCTCGACCAGGCCCCACTGTGGGCCGCAGGCGAGACCCTGCCCTGGGCATACAGCGCGGCTGCGGTCAAAGCCGCGACGATAGCGACCCTGACCCTTGAACCGGGCGACTCCTCGTCCTCATCATCGTCGCCGACTTCGTCACCGTTACCGTCCACGTCTTCGTCATAAGGCGTCGAATCGCACGAGGTGGTTTGGGCTGCACGCAGCGTCCACAGGTTGATCGTGCGGATCTACGGGAAATGTGGCGTCTAGTTCGTTGTCGTAGACGAGCGCGCAGACCCACGGGCGTCGACCTTGCTCAGAGTGCTGTGCTGCGACTGCCTTACGCATCGTCAGACGGGCTAACGCGCGATCGTACGAGCCTCCGCCACGCCCGAGTCGGTAGCCGGTTGAGGACACGGCCAGAGCCGGGACGAGCACGCTGTCAGCATTGCGAATCGCGTCTACGCCATGCCGTTCACCTGCTGGTTCGCTCAAGCCAAGGCGCCCAGATACGAACCGACCGTTGTAAACTGCCCATTCGAGGTCGGAATCTGGTAAAAGGATCGGCAACAGCACCCGGATGCCGCGTGCCCCGAGTGCATCTATCAGTTCCGCCGTGTCTGGTTCGGTGCCGAATGACGCGTACGCGCATACCGTCATGACGTGGCCTGATGCGGATACTTGCAGTTCAGGGGCCTGTAACAGGCGCTGTGTTAACGCTGACGACGCTTTGCGCAGCGGATGGTTACCCAGTGTGAGGCGATCGTTCACGAAACGTGATCTCGCTGTGGCTTTGTCGTTGGCGCTCTTGGGCATTCTGGGTCCCATAACGTGTTCAGGCTGGCACCTGCCGCTTCGCGGCGCGTGACCAGCCGGTGTGTGTCGGGGGCGGAGCGAGTACTCACCGGACCAGCCTGCCGCAATAACTGCTCACCGTTGTGCTGCGGGAAGGGACCGGTGCCGGAACGGCTATGACGGCGACAGAGTGGGGCCTGGTCATTCTCGGGGCGGTCTGTGTCGTTCTCGCCGTCGCGGTGGCGCGACTCGCCGACCGGTTACGCGATGCCTCGGCCAAGTCCGCGGCTGAACTCGACGCGATGCGGCGGGCGCTCAGCGGCCTGGAGCAGGGCAGGTCCAGCCTGGAGCGGCTCTCCGCGACCGACCCGGTCACCGGGGTCTGGAATCATCGCTACCTACAAGACACACTTGCGCTCGAAGTCGAGCGGGCGCGGCGGGTCGACCGGCCGCTCACGCTGCTGATGTGCGACGTGGACTGCTTCCGCGCGGTGAACGCGGCACACGGGCACCAAGCCGGCTCAGCTGTGCTGCGCGAACTCGCCCAACGGCTGGCGCTCGAAATCCGCTCCTTCGACACCTTCGCACGTTATGGCGGCGAGGAGTTTGTGGTGCTGCTTCCGGACACCGGACCACAGGGTGCAGCGGTCGTCGCCGAGCGGTTGTGTTATGTGGCCCGCAAGGTGCCGGTGGACTCCGTGATCTCGATCAACAGTCCCGTCTTGGCGGCTTCTGCTGTCTCTGCTGCTGTGTCTACTTTTGCTGCGTCAACTGGTCCGTCCACCTCCGGCGAAGCGCCGTCCGCACCTGTCGCGTCACCTCAGGCGACAGAGATCCGGTTGACCATCTCGATCGGTGCGGCGGTCTTCCCAGACGCCGGTACGCATGCCGCGACGCTGATCAGGGCCGCTGATGAGGCGCTGGCCGAGGCTAAGCAAGCAGGCGGCAACACATGGATGGTGCCTGGGGTAACGGACACGCCTGGACTTCATGCTGACGCCACGTCTCGTTGACGTGTCCCCCGCTACAGTCAGCACATGTCTAACGAATCAGAGGCGTCCACGGTCGGCCGTTCAGGCAGACCGACGCACCTGCGAAAAGTGGTGATACCGGCTGCGGGACTCGGTACCCGCTTCCTGCCCGCAACCAAGGCCACGCCTAAGGAGATGCTGCCGGTCATCGACAAGCCGGCCATCCAGTACGTGGTCGAAGAGGCGGTCGCCGCGGGTCTCGACGACGTCCTGATGATCACCGGGCGCAACAAGCGTCCGGTCGAGGACCACTTCGACCGGGCTTACGAGCTTGAGGGAGCGCTTGAGGCCAAGGGCGACCGTGAACGTCTCGCCGCGGTGCGCGCTTCGAGTGAACTCGCGGCCGTGCACTACGTGCGCCAAGGCGACCCGCGTGGCCTTGGGCACGCTGTGCTGTGCGCCGCGCCGCACGTCGGCGATGAGCCGTTCGCGGTACTGCTTGGTGACGACCTGATCGACCCACGTGACCCGCTGCTGTCCCGGATGATCGACGTCCAGAAGCAATACGGCGGGTCCGTCATCGCGCTGATCGCGGTGGAGCCCGACCAAATTCACCTGTACGGCTGCGCCGCGACGCTACCGGTCGAGGGGAAGTCGGACCTGGTCCGCGTCACCGACTTGGTGGAGAAGCCACCGACCGGGACCGCGCCGTCGAATCTTGCGATCATCGGCCGCTATGTCCTCGCGCCGGCGGTGTTCGACGTGCTGCGTGAGACACAGCCGGGCCGCGGCGGCGAGATCCAGTTGACCGACGCCCTGCGCACCCTGGCCACAGATCCCTCGATCGGCGGACCCGTGCATGGCGTCCTGTTCAACGGACGGCGCTATGACACCGGGGATAGGGCCGACTATCTGCGTACCATCGTCAAGTTGGCGTGTGAACGCGACGACCTCGGGCCGGGCTTCCGCGAGTGGCTTGAGGGATTCGTCGCGAAGGGATTTTCCGACTGACGGAGTGGCGATGAGCGGCGGGATGAGTCCGAGCAGCGACCAAGGTCCCACCGAACAGCACGGCGTTCACGAAGAGCACAGCGTTCATGAGAAGCACGATGTTCATGACGTGCACAGCGCTCACCAGATGCATGACGCTCACGTGCACGACGTTCACGAACACAGCGATCCGATGCGCAGCGTCGATGACCATTTGGCGAGCGTGCTCGCCAGGATCCAGCCACTACCACCCTTTGAGCAGCATCTGCTCGACGCCCATGGGCACCGATTGGCGGAAGACGTCGTCGCACCTCGTGACGTGCCGCTGTTCGACAACTCTGCGATGGACGGATACGCCGTGCGGCGTATCGACGTCGTCGGCGCCGATCAGGAGAGCCCGGCCGTGTTGACGGTGACTCAGGACATTCCGGCCGGTACCGCCACCGAGGCTGAGATCGGTCCCGGTGAATGTGCCCGGATCATGACTGGTGCACCGGTCCCTCGCGGTGCGGACGCCATCGTCCCGGTGGAGTGGACCGACGGCTGGTCTGAGGGCACTGTGCGGGTCCATCGCGTCCCGGAGCATGGCGGGCACGTCCGGCACATGGGGGAGGACATCCAGCGCGGTCAGACTCTGCTGACCGTCGGAACCGTGCTCGGCGCGCGCCAGATCGGCCTGCTCGCGGCTGTGGGCCGGGATCTCGTCGCGGTCCGGCCGAGCCCGCGTGTCGTCGTCATCTCGACCGGTTCCGAACTAGTCGAACCCGGTGTGGAACCCGGGCCGGGGCAGATCCCTGACGCCAACGGTTACACGTTGTCGGCGGCGGCGCGTGAGGCCGGAGCGATTGTCTATCGCGTCGGCGTGGTGGCGGACGACCCCAAACTGTTGCTGGACACCATCGAAGATCAGCTGGTGCGCGCGGACCTCGTAGTCACCACAGGCGGTGTCAGCGTCGGGGCGTACGACGTGGTTAAGGAGGCCCTCTCCGGCTTAGGCACGGTCGAGTTCGATCGCGTGGCCATGCAGCCCGGTATGCCGCAAGGATTCGGTGTGGTGGGTCCGGATGAAATCCCGATTTTCACGCTGCCTGGCAACCCGGTGTCCGCGTACGTGAGCTTCGAACTGTTCGTGCGGCCCGCGATCCGGAAGCTGGCGGGCTATGAGGATGACCTGCACCATCCGGTCGTCGACGCGATCTGCACGGCCGGTTTCGGCTCGCCCGGGGGCAGGCGGCAGTTCGCCCGCGGCGTTGTCGGTCCGGCCGGGTCCGGCGGCCGGATCGAGGTGCGTCCGGTCGGTGGAGCGGGTTCGCACCTGATGGGCGGTCTCGCGCAGGCGAACTGCCTGATCTCGGTGCCCGAAGAGCAGACTCGGGTCCAAGCCGGTGACCTCGTCTCGGTCGTGCTGCTCGACGAGGCGCGCGAAGTATTGGCGATGATGGGGGAGCGATAGCCGTGAACAGTGCCGACATCGGTACCAATTCTGGCGAGGGACGCGAGGCGCGCGCGGATAGCGGTAGCCTTGGTCACGGCGATCCTAGTGAGGCCAGTCGACGTGGAAAATCAGGCCATTTCACTCATCTGGACTCTTCGGGGGCGGCTCGGATGGTTGACGTCGCGGAGAAGCCGATCACCGCGCGCACCGCCGAAGCCTCGGGTCGCGTCCTGGTTTCTGAGCAGGTCGTCAGTCTGCTGCGCGGGGCGGGCGTCCCCAAAGGGGACGCGCTCGCGGTCGCCCGGATCGCGGGTATCCAGGGCGCCAAGCGCACGTCTGACCTCATCCCGCTCTGCCATCCCATCGGCATCGCCAGCGTGTCGATCGACCTTGACGTAGTCGACGGGGCCGTGGAGATCCGCGCTCGGGTGAAGACAGCCGACCGCACCGGGGTCGAGATGGAGGCGCTGACGGCTGTGACGATCGCCGGCCTCACCCTGATCGACATGGTCAAAGCTGTCGATCCGGCTGCGATCCTGTCAGACGTTCGCGTCGAATCGAAGTCGGGTGGTCTCAGCGGCGACTGGACGCGCTAAGCTTCCGCGGCTGACAGCGTTACGGTGTCACGTTAAGCCAGCCGCGTACGGGGAGAAAGGGCACCCATGGCTTATGCCGTCGTGGTCACGGTTTCCAACCGCGCCGCTGCCGGTGTCTATGCGGATACCACTGGTCCGCTGATCGTCGGTGCCCTTACACAGGCTGGACATGACGTTGGCGCTCCTCGCGTCGTGCCTGACGGCGAACCCGTGGAGGACGCTTTACGCAGCGCCGTAAGTGACGGCGCAAACGTAATCGTCACGACTGGAGGCACCGGCATCTCTCCCACCGACCGGACTCCTGAGATCACACGCCGAGTCTTGGACTACGAGGTGCCCGGTATTGCCGAGGCGATCCGTGCGTTGGGCAGGGAGAAGACGCCTACCGCAGCGCTTTCGCGTGGCCTGGCCGGTGTTGCTGGCCGTACCTTGATTGTCAATCTCCCCGGTTCGAGCGGGGGCGTAAAAGACGGCCTTGCGGTGCTGTTGCCGATACTTGGCCACGCGCTCGACCAACTGGCCGGCGGGGACCACAAGCCGGGAGGCGGAGCCTAGGCCGTGCGCGGCTATCCGATCGTGCTGCGTGAGGGGGCGGTGAGTCTGCGCCCTCCGTCGGTGCGTGATGGCCGCGCGTGGCAGGAGCTTCAGACACGTAATCGCGCCTGGCTCGCGCAATGGGAGGCGACGGTGCCCCCGGACACGCCCTACGTGCGCAGGCTCACGTATCGTGAGCTCGTGCGCCGGGGGCGCCGTGAAGCCGTGGCAGGGCGCATGATGCCGTTCAACGTCTGGTATGCGGACCCTCAGACAGGTGAGCGCGCCCGTATGGTCGGACAGTTGAATGTCGCGGGCATCTCGTGGGGTTCGCTGTGTTCGGCCCATATCGGCTACTGGGTGGACGAGCGTGTCGCAGGCCGCGGCATCATTCCCACCGCGCTTGCACTCGCGGTGGACCACTGCTTCCAGGTGGTCGGTCTGCACCGCGTCGAGGTGAACATCCGCCCGGAAAACGCGCCGAGCCGACGGGTGGCGGAGAAGCTGGGCTTCCGCGAGGAAGGACTGCGTCAGAGCTATCTTCACATCGACGGCGGTTGGCGAGACCACATCGCCTACGCGCTGACCGCAGCCGAAGTGCCCGAGGGAATGGTCAATCGCTGGCGCAAAGTCCAGGCGAGTCACTCCGTATGACTAGATCGCGTATGGTCTGATATCGCGCTAATCCCGACTTCCATACTTGTCGATTGACCCGATCGGATGACGCTCTGCATGGTGCCCTCGGCCGTGGGGTACACCGCGATGTCGAAAATCTCAGTAGTCAGATCAGTCGCATCTTTTCCTGTCGACACGCCGATAATCAGCCGCATTGGCCGGGGCGTTGACCCTACCGTTGCGTTATGAGCAGCAGCGGCGTCATCTACGCGATCATCGTCGGGGCGTGGGCGGTGTACCTCGTCCCCATGTGGCTGCGCCGCGAGGACGAGCTTAACCGGGCTCGTGAGACGCAGCGGTACGCGGCAGCCATCAAGGTGCTGGCGAACAAGGAGGCATTCGAGCGTCGTTGGGCGCGGCCGAGCGAAGCCGAGGGAGCCAGGGGAGCCGAGGCCGTGGAGGCGCTCCCGATTGCCGCCGGCCAGGGTTTCGTGCCGACCTCACGCGCCGTGAGGCACACGACCGCGAGGCCGTCGACCAGGCAGCCCCAGCCCCAGCCACGCAAGGCCGCAGCTAACAGCGTCGTGCCGAACGCCAAGCCCACGAAACGATCGATCACGGTCGCAGCGCCTGCGGCGGCCACGGCGGCCGTAGCGGCGACCATGGCACGGAACGCGGTAACCGCGCGCATCGCCGAAAGCGGCGCTGACGCAACCCGTGCGCAGACTGCACCCCAGCGCCAGCGCCAGCGCCGGCTCACGGGCAGCAACACGGCGGGTTCGATCGGCGGTGGCGAGGCGGCTCCGAAGTCCCCGCACACCGCAACGCGGATGCAGCCGCAGTTGCGCTCGCGCACGGGCCTCATGGCGCGTCGCCGCCGGGTCGTGGCGCTCCTGTTCGCGGTCTCCACCTTTGGCGCACTCGTCTCGGCCGACCTCGGCGTACGTTACCTCTGGGCGATGGCAATCCCGGCCGTCCTGCTCTCGGCATACATCGCCCGTCTGCGCCGCGACGAGCGGATCCGCGTCGCCGCCCGAGCCGCCAAGCGCGCGGCGGCGGCGCAGTCGCAAGCAGCAGCACAGGCGACCCGTGAGGCCGCCCTTGCGCGAGCCGAGGCTGAGCAGGCGCGTGCCACCCAGGCAGAGGCAGCGCGCATGGAGGCACAGGCAGAGGCCGACCAGCGCCGTCACACCGAAACCGCACGCCGCCGAGCATCAGCCGCCGCGCGTGCCCGTGCGCAGGCCTTCGCCCACGAAGTGCCGGACCTCCGCCAAGCCTCCAACGGTTGACGCCGCCTCCCGCGGGGCGTCCCTCTCCAGGGATGACCCCACAGGACGGCAGCCCACACCACACGACCGCCGAGCAGCCCCGGAACCCGCAATAATGGGTTCCGGGGCTGCTCGCCCCCTGTGATAGCCTCTACACGTTCAAGGGCCTGTAGCGCAGTCCGGTAGCGCACCTCGTTCGCATCGAGGGGGTCAGGGGTTCAAATCCCCTCAGGTCCACTGGTTGAGGAGCGCCCTTTTGAGGCGCTCCTTTCGCGTTCCAGGTGACGGGGCCTTTCCCCAGTTCAGCGGCAGTTTACCGGGTGGCGCCGGGGTGGCGCCATGTCTCACTGTTTGTCGGTGATGGTGATCGTCTCGCGCTGTTCGCGACAATGGCGCGACAACGGCGATCAGCCCTTGGCCTGCTCCTGTGTCGCGGTGTTAATACCGCCAAGAGCTTCGCCAATGCGGGCGCGGGCGGCGGCCTCTTGGTCGTGGATGCACTTGGCGTAGGTGGACAGCAGCATCTCGACGGTGTGCCCTGCCCACTCGGCTACGAGCGGTGCGTGTACGCCAGCGTTGAGCCAGGTGGATAGGCAGGCGTGCCGCAGGTCGTAGGGACGCTTGCCGAGCGGGGAGGCGACCTGCGCCGGCGTGAGCACGGCCTCGCGGGCTTTCTTCCACACGCGGTCATAGGTGCCCTGCGCCGGGACGGCGCCCCTTTCGGTGTGGAAGATCCGTCCGTCCGGGGTCGTGCCGAACGTCGCCAGGTGCGCGCGCAGATGAGCCACGAGTTCCGGGCAGGCCGGGGCGGTGTTTCAGCTCTTTGCGTTGGCGATTTTCGCCGTTGTTGGTCCACGCGGCGCCGCTGTACGGGTTCGAGTTCGCGAACGTCAGCTCGCCCCATCCCGTCTCGGGAAGAACGCAGTTGTCCGCTCGCAGGTCGAGCGCTTCGCTAGGCCGCAATCCGGCGAAGTAGAGCACGGCGAAGAGCGCGACCAGGCGAGGTCCGCTGGTGCCGCAATCCGCTACCGCGTGGATGAGGGCGCGGGCTTGTTCGGTATTGACCACGCTGCGGCGGTCTACGCCGGTCGCGGCGCGAGGGCGTTCGACCGTGATCCGATCGAGCGGGTTGGAGTCGAGCAACCCGATTTCCACGGCGTAACGCACCGGGCCGGTCAGTGCGGTGCGCTTGCTGTTAAAGGTGTTTGCGGCGAACGGCTTACCGTTGGTCTGCACCGTGATGGTCTGGTACGCCTGGCGTACAGTCTTCGGGTCTATCAGCGCGGACAGTGGCAATGAGTTGTGTTCGATCCACCGGATTGCCGGAGCGTATTCCTCGGGTGGTGGCCCGGCTTCGCGTGCGGGCTTGTTGAATGCCCAGTGCGTCAGGGCGGCGAACACGTTGTCGGGCGTTGCTGTGTGCTTGTCCTGACGGACCAAGCCACTAGTGACTGTAGCGAGGGATTCGGCCAGCGTGCGACGTGAACCAGCGGCACGCTTCGCCCATTTCAGATCGACGTACTCGACAGCGAGTTGGTACCAGGTCTTGCCGTCGCGCCGCTCACGCAGCATCGAGACAGGTAAGCCTTCGGCGATATCGAATCGCCGTTGCTCTTGGCGACGGTCAGCCGGGACTTGAAGCTGTCGGCCATACCGAACGTGTCAAAGCTCTGGCAGAACGGTCGGGCGGCGCCTTCAACGATCCAGCGCAGCGAGTAAGTGTCCTTCTTCGTCTTGTTCTTGTGCGTGCGAATGGCCCAGATCCGCACGTTGTAGCTGGTTGCCATTATTGACTCGCTTTCACGGATGGGCATGGAAAAGGCCTGGCCCGTGGTGAGCGGGAGTGCTCGGTACGGGCCAGGCCCGTGGTGAGTGGCTAGGGAATCAGGCGGCTTCGGCGCATTGGTCGAGGAAGCGCTCCAGGGCGGACCGGCGGATGCGGATCTGCCCGTTGGGCAGCTTGAGGCACTTCGGCGCCTTGTTGAGGGTGCGCCAGCGGTAGAAGGTGGCGCGGGACAGCGGCTTGCCGCCGTCGTCGCGCAGTTCGGCGCAGATTTCGGAGATGGTCAGTAGTTCGTCGCGGGCCATGGCGGTACCTCCCGAGTGATTACCGTGTGTGTCCGGGATCGAGGTGCTGTCGCAGAGTCAGGGGGTCGCCGCATCGCCGCAGAAACCTGCAAAACCTCGCGCGGACGGTTTTGCAGGTTTCTGCGGCGATGCGGCGGGGGCAGGGCGGCGATTGGGGCGGCGTGCTCGGTAGCGGTGCGTGACGGCCGGGGGTGTTACGGATCGAGGTTCGGATGGACCTCGTAGACCGGGGCGGGCGGGCGCCCGCCCAGCCGGTTGGTGGGTGGAGCCGGGAGGCGCCGCAGGTGGCCGTGCTGTTCGAGCAGGACGAGCGAGGGTTCCAGGTCGCTCATCTTGGGGAAGCATCCGCGTGGCTGGTTGGTGAAGGCGTCGCGGGCGCTGAAGCGGCCTACACCCGTGTTGTGGACCCAGTCGAGCAGGTGGCGGGCGCGGTCGCTGGTTTCGTCGGTGGTCATGGTGTCGAAGACGACGAGCGTGTACACGATGTAGTACTCGATCAGGGCGTGCGCCGCCGCGAGCGTGCCTTGGCTGATCGGCCGGTCGTAGCCAGTGCGGAAGTGTTCGGCGAGGTGTAGCAGGGCGGCCATGCGCATCATTGCGCCAGTGGCCTTCGCGCCCCAGTCGGTCAGATGCGCAAGCGCCCCACCGGGAGCCATCGCGCGCTCGGTGTCCTCGGCGACAGCGTCAAGCAGAAGAGCCGCGTCGGCGGTCAATTCCAGGTGGATCGGCTCGGTCAGCTCCCGCAGCGACAGGATCAGGGAGCTGAGATTAAAGGCGTAATCGGTGTGCGCGGCAGGGTCGGCGGGCACCGGATTGGTTTCCCGGCGCCCGATGTTCGCCTCGGGCACCGAGAACAAGAACCGGGCCAGCAGGCCGCGTCCGGCGGCGCCGGGAATCGCCGCTAGCGCGGCGAGTGCCGCCGGTTGGGTGCAGATGCCGAGGGTCAGGGCCGGGTCGTCGATCGCCTCGGCGGGGCGGCCTTTGCGGTCCACGCAGATCTCGTCTCCGGCGTGGCCCTTGAGAAAGACGTTCATGTTCGGGTTGCCGGAGTAGCGGCCTGCGATGACCTCGAAGATCTCGGACTCGGCGGACAGGATCGCCATCCGCCCGCCCTGATCGGCCAGCATCGTCGCCAACTGTTCCGGAGTAGCGTCGTCGGTGAACAGGCGCGGCTCGTGCGGGACCACGATCGCCTCGGCGGCCAGCGCGGCAGCGTGCGCTTCGAAGCGGGCCGAGTCCCGCCCGCTCGGCGAGGCCTTCGCCAGAGCGTCAGCCATGCGGGCGGCGTACTCGTCGGCGGCCTTGCGATCCACGCGAAGCTCGGTGATGCGCGGCGCCATGAATTCCTGAAGCTGTTTCTCGGCGGCCAGGATCGGGCGGGTCATCGAGCTGAACACCGGGCTCTTGCGCGAGCCGGGCGGCAGCGCGCACACGAGGTACAGGTTTGCCGGCTCGCTCCATCCGGTGCGGGGGCGCACGTTGACCCGTACCTTGCCTGCCGCCGCTGTGGCCAGGCAGGCCAGGGCGAGGGTTCCGGGCAGATCGACCGGGGTCTGTGCCTCGTGCGCCACGGCAGCGGCCTTCGCGCGCACCCACGTCGGCAGGGAGGCGAGCGGGAACGGCGGGACGGCGCGGACCGTGCGTAGCGGGACCGGGTCGGCCCAGCCGCGCGTGTCCGTCTCGATCAGGGCTTGGAGTTCGGCGCGGGCGGCGGCTTTGAGGTCCGGCTCGATCTCGGTGCGTCCCATCTGCGCCAGTCGCTGTCCGGCTTGGATCAGGCGGCGTGCGTACGCCTTCTGCCGCAGAATCTCCGCGTAGTACGGGCGGTTGGCGGCGGTTGGCACGGTGCTCATGCACTGGTGCAGGTACGGCGCGCCGCCGAGGCGGGGCAGGTCCGGCCCGAGCGTCGCGGCGAGGGTGACCGCGTCCACGCGGCGCCCGGTGTCGGCGAGGGCGCAGGCGGCCTGCCAGATGGTTTCGTGTGCGGGCCGGTAGAAGTCGGTGCCGTCGATCAGGGTCCGCATCTCCGCCAGCGCCGAGGCGGAGAGCATCGCGGCGCCGAGTACGGCGCGCTCGGCGTCGAGGTCGGCGGGCATCGTGTATTCGTTCGGTGAGCAGGTGGGTGCCGATGTGGCGGGTGTAGGCCGGCGGGATGGCTTCGCGCAGGTCGTCGCGGGTGGCCCAGGGCATCTCCATGACCTGCCGGGCCAGGTGCGCGCCGGAGAAGTTGCCGACGATGTGCATGAACTCGCCCGGCCGCACGGGTCGGCCCATCCGGGCGACGGGCGCGGCGTGGGCCGGGTGCTGGAGCGGGGGCAGGGTGAAGCCGCCGGTCTCGAACAGGCGGTGGCGGTAGGTGCGCAGCCCGAACATGGCGTCGCACAGCGTGACCGGGTCGCGCAGTTCCGCTGCGGCGCCGGCGACGTTCTCGATCACGTAGGGGGTGCCGGGCGGTATCGCGGCGTGGGTGGGTGCGATCAGGTCGGGGTGTTCCCAGCCCCGGATGCGCTGGGCGTTGCGTAGCGCTGGCAGGGCGGGGAGGCGTGGATCGCGTCGAATTCGTGCCCGTGCTGCGCGAGGTAGTCGAGCGCGTCGGCCTGGATGAACGCGAACGGGTACCGGGGCTGCGGAACTATGTCCACGCCGGTCACGTCGAACCCGGCGCGGTGGTAGCCGGCGCCCGCGCCGCCGGCCTTGCAGAACAGGTCCAGCAGGCGCGGGCGCCGTGTCGGTGGGGACATGGGGGGCGCCTCCTTCCGAACGCGAAGCGGCCCCGCCGACGCTGGGTCGGCGGGGCCGGTGGGGACGGGTCAGCAGGCAGGGTTGCCGTATCGGTCGCACACGCACATGCCGGGGCGGCATACTTGGCAGCGTGCCAAAGGCCCTCAAACGCAGAGACCGCCCGCCGCCGAGGCGGCGCCGGCGGCCGACGCGCGCGACACTGCTTGCCGCGTGCCTCGCGGTGATAAGCGAGTTGGCCGGCCTGACTCAGAAGCCGACGCTGTTCCAGGTGATCTGCTTCATCGGTACCTTCTGCTCTATTTACCTGGCGGGGATATTGCCAGGCGAAGGGGATGATGCCCCAAGAAAAAGAAGGCGCGTCCTGATATATAGTCCAGCCTGCCCGAAAATAGTTCTGGCGTAGCAAAGCCGCAGGTCATCGGGTCAATGCTTGGCACAGCGTAAGTCGCCCGCTATTTCTTTTCTGCTCAGATTTCAGCATTGAATTGCTGCGCAGTAATTTCTCTCGTTCGGGCCAACGGCTAGCTTCTAATGGGCGGGTCGCAATGTCAGCGATAGAGCTCATCGCAATACCAACGTAGGTGCGCGCCCAGCTCACGAAGAACGAGGCCCTCATTGCACGGGGCGGCTACACGGTAAACCTTCATCTGTCTTGTGATTTTGCTCGGCGTGCAGGTGGGCGTGCTGTTGGCGCTGTCTGATCCGGCTGTGGCAGAGTTCTGTCTCGTGTCGGGGCTGGAGTCGCTCTCGTGTGAGGATCTCCTTGCGCTGATC
>NZ_DASYZI010000014.1:0-9252 GCF_035946395.1 Actinocrinis sp. | reverse complement strand
CTCGCGATCCGCGAGCTCGGCTACGTGCCGAACCCCACCGCTCGGGCGCTGGCCACGCAGCGAGCCGGGGCGGTCATCCTCGCCGTCTCGCACGACGATCCGGCGCTGTTCGCCGATCCGTTCTTCGGCCAGGTCATCGTCGGCGTCAGCGCGGCGCTGGAAACCACCGACCTGGTCCTGATGCTCGCACTGGCCAGCTCAAGCCGCGGCAGGGAACGCGTGCAGCGAGTGCTTCGCTCCCGACGCGCCGACGGAGTCATGCTCCTCGCGCTGCGCGGGGACGACCCGCTCTACCACCTGACCGAGCAACTCGACCTGCCCGTCGTCGTCGGCGGACGACCCCTGCACGGCGAACCGGCCTGGTACGTCGACGCTGACAATCGCGGCGGTGCGTGCCAGGCCACCGAGCACCTCATCGCGACCGGACACCGCCGCATCGCCACCATCAGCGGCCAATCCGACAGCCGAGCCAGCGCCGATCGTCTGCGCGGCTTCCAGGAAACCATGGCCCTCGCCGGCCTCGACAACACATGGATCGATCACGGCGACTTCACCGAGGACAGCGGCGCCCAAGCCACCACCCGGCTGCTCGCCGACCACCCCGACCTCGACGCGATCTTCGCAGCCTCGGACAACATGGCCGCAGGCGCACTGCGCACGCTCAAAGCACAAGGCCGCTCGGTACCCGCCGACGTCGCCGTCGTTGGTTTCGACGACCTGCCGATCGCCCGCCACACCGACCCGCCGCTGACCTCCGTCAACCAACCGATCCAAGCCCTCGGCCACGAAATGGCCAAAATGCTGATCAGCCTCATCGACGGCGACCGGCCGACCGCGCTGATCCTGCCCACGCGGCTCATCGTCCGTGAATCCGCGCCGCTGCCGGCCACCGCAAAGACCGCTGATCCGACGACGATCGCCACGATGCGAAAGTCGTGAAACCCGCCGTGTCGGATAATGTCGACCGACTATCGACTGTTCGATTAATCCAGCCACCGCCAAGCTCCTCGCGCATGCATCTCACCGCGTTGCCGTGCCGCTTTTCACGCGTAAATCCACACTCATGACCGTTGGAATCGCCGTCGATTCCAACATGCCTTCTCCGTTGCCGCAAGCAAGCGTCCGAAACATTCCCGAAAATCGTTGACTCCTCCGGATTCCGTACCAATAATTTTGCCGCCGACCTCAATTACGCGAATGGGCAGCACCATGCGGCCCATATCGGCTCTTATCTCGGCGAACCTTCATTTCGGAAGGAGTGCATACGTGCGTTCCACCCCATTGGAAACCCGCGGACCCAGGCGCCTGCGGCTGCCTGGCAAGCGCGCCAGGCTGCTGCTCGGTGGCCTCGGCGCCGCGGCGCTCGCTTTAGCGGCGACGGTGATGCCCGGCACCGCCAGCGCCGCCACGACGATCTGTAACAGCCAGACCGGCAACAACGGCGGCATGTATTACCAGATGTGGACCAACGGGCAGGGCTCTGCCTGCATCACGCTGAATTCCAGCAACAGCTACTCCACCTCCTGGAGCGGCGTCGGCGATTTCGTCGACGGCGTCGGCTGGAACCCCGGCAGCAACCAGACCGTCAGCTTCTCCGGCAGCCTCAACGCCAACGGCGGCACCACGCTGGTCTCCCTCTACGGCTGGTCGACCAACCCGCTGGTCGAGTACTACGTCGAAGAGGACTACGTCGGCTCCCCCAACACCGCCGGCCAGTACATGGGCCAGATGACCAGCGACGGCGGCACGTACAGCATCTACGAGCACCAGCAGGTCAACCAACCCTCCATCGTGGGCACCGCCACCTTCGAGCAGTACCTTGCCATCCGCACCTCGCCGACCAGCAGCGGCACCATCACCACCCAGAACTTCTTCAACGCCTGGTCCAGCCACGGTATGAACCTCGGCACCATGAACTACCAAATCCTCGCAACCGAGGCCTGGGGCGGCGGCAGCGGCAACTCCAGCGTCACCATCGGCACCTCGACGCCGCCGAGTTCCGCGCCTCCGAGCACCACGCCGCCGAGCACGAAGCCCCCGACGAGTTCCCCGCCGTCGACCCCGCCCGGCGGCCCCGGCACCTGCAAGGCCACTTACTCGGTCGTCAGCAGTTGGACCGGTGGCTTCCAGGCGACGGTGACAGTGGCCAACAGCGGATCGTCCACGATCAACAGCTGGACAGTCCCCCTCACGCTCGCGAGCGGCCAGACGATAACCCAGTTGTGGAACGGCACGAACAGCGGCACAAGCGGGGCGATCACCGTGAAGAACGCCGCGTACAACGGCACCCTCGCGCCGGGAGCCTCGACAACATTCGGATTCACCGCCAACGGCAACGGCGCTACCGCACCCAGCAGTATCAGTTGCACCAGCCCGTGACCTTGGCATTGGCCTGACCTGACGCTCTCTGTCAGTCAGTCGGATCAGCAAAGCTCGACGACCACCAGTCAGCAGTCGGGCCGGCCCGGATCATCCTGGGTCGGCCCGACGTGCTACCGCACCACTGCACCATTCGGCGGCAGCGACTGTACGTCGGCCTCGTTCTCGCGACCGTCAACCCAAAGGTGGCTCAGCCAAAGCCCGTCGTCGCCGACTGAACGCGCCGACGCTGACACCGTGCCGAGGTCCTGAGTCGAGAAGCCCAGCCACCGCCCGCCGACCACGGTGCTCGCGATCGCCAGCGACC
The DNA here is from genome assembly GCF_035946395.1 of Actinocrinis sp. Lineage (NCBI taxonomy): Bacteria > Bacillati > Actinomycetota > Actinomycetes > Catenulisporales > Actinospicaceae > Actinocrinis > Actinocrinis sp. The sequence continues at coordinate 6,566 of NZ_DASYZI010000014.1, read as the reverse complement.
CGAGCGCCACACCGACAACTCGCCGGCCAAGCCCACACAGCTCGATAAGCCTCCTGTCATGCATTCCAGATCAAGCCTTTGCTTCTAAATCTGGTACTGGCGCTATCGCTGGCTTTATCGCTGGTCCTGGCTCTGGCCTTGCCCCGGTCGGCCGAACCACCGCTCCCACGGCACCGTCAGGATCGCCGCTACCGCTGCCACGACTCCGGCGTGGACCGCCCACGCGTCGACGATGCCGCGGCGCAGCGCGGTGGCCAGGCCGCCGACGCCGGGGACCGAGGCCAGACCGATGAAGAGCGCGAACAACAGATACACGAATACGGCCACGCCGACGGCGATCATGCGGGTACGCGTTCGTATGCGGTTCGCCCGGGCCAGTTCGCGCCGCGAATCGTTCAGCTGGCCGCGCAGTTCGACCGCCTCGGACTTGATTTCCTGGAGGACGGCCAGCACGCTGCGCAGCGACGCCGCCTCGGCGGCCGCACCCTCATCACGGCGCAGGGTGTCGACCACCTCGCGCACCGGGATGTCGATCAGTGAGTCGAACTGAATCCATGCACGCAGACACGTGGCGCTGGTGCTGGCGCGGCCCTGCCAGGGGTACGCGCGTACCGAGCCGGCGCCACGCAGTACTGCGGGATCCAGGCCGTCGAGGATGTGGATCACGGCACGCAGAGCGAGGGTCTCGATCTGGCTGACGACTCGCTCATAGCCGATCTTCGTGAGCAACAGCGTACGAGCATCGAGGAGCGCGCTGACTGCCGAGCCCGTCGTCGTCAGATCGATCCACCGGCCCGAATCCTGCTGTCTGTGCGCCAGCCGGTCGACCAACCGGGCGATCGCCGCCGTCCGGCCGGCGACCACCGCGGCGCGCAGGTAGAGGATCGTGTCGCTCTCGGTCGCGTGCCCGTTGCCGGGAGCGGTCACCTCGGTCAGGATCTGCTCCACGCGGTCCAGCTCGGCGGGCGTGAGTGCCCTGAGATCGGCGAAGGTGACGAAGGCCAGCGCCTGTTCACGGTGCGGACAGCCGTCGATCGCGTTCGCCAGCCACCCCGTCGTGGCCTTGCTGGACTCGTGCCCGGCCCCGAGGTAGCGGGTACGCAACCACCACAGCGCGACGGTCGCGCCGAAGACGTCGTCGTAGGAGCCGCGCCGGTCGTGGCGTTCGATGATGTACCACGCGCCGGCCATGTCGTTGCGGAAGTCGTCTTCGGGCTCTGATCCGCCGACCGCCACGGCGAGCGCGTGAAGGTTCTGTAACGTGGAGACGTGCCTCAGGAAGCTGTCGTCGATGTAGTCGAGATCCTGAAGATCCGCGTGGATGCGTACCCTGATCTCGCGCAGCAGGCGTTCGGGGAACAGCCGCCGGCTGGAGATGCGCAGCGTACGACCGTGCTGCGACGTGGAGCGGCCGAGCTCGATCGTCCGGGCGATACCGGATTCGACCGCGCGCCGGACTGTGTCCTGCACGACAGGGTCCTGCACAACCGTGGGCTGCGCGGCGGTGGGCTCCGGCTGCGACTGCGACTGCGACTGCGACTGCGACTCGACGACCAGCGTGGTGTGCACACCGTCACGGATGTGTTGCAGCAGTTCGCCGGTCTGGCTCTGCGCGTCGTACACCCGGTGGCCCAGCCGGTTGGCGCGCAGACTGGCCAGCAGGTAGTCCGACGAGACCGAGCCGCCGGCGCTGTGCAGGACGGCGGTGTTGTGGCTCCCCTCAACGACGTACAGCAGCAGGTTCGTCACGATGTCCTCGTGGAACTGCCAGTCGAGCGGCAGCGCCGACAGGACGACTCGGTGTGGCGCGTGCTCCCGGGTCGCGATCAGCAGTGCGCGTTCCGAGCCGTCGGCGCCGGGATCGGCGAGCAGCACGTCCCAGTCGGCGCGGTTGACCTGCGTCCAGTAGTGCCAGTAGAGCCCGGGAAGACTGGGAAACGTGGTGCTCCGGTTTCGCAAAGCCGTTACATCGACCCGATACGGGTAGAGCATTGCGACGTGTCTGGTGCCCTCAGGGATTCGCGGCTCGCCGTCCACGGTGCGCTCGTCGTTCGGCCGGACCATGGGCAGGACGGCGTCGAGCGGCTCGGGGAGCAGATTCATCGTCGGGCCCTTGCGCATCGCCAGCCCGAGTTGCTGGAACGACAGCAGGCCGCGGCCGCCGGACAGGAACTGCGCGAGGGCGGCGCGGAACTGCTGCGAGCCCAGGTGGTCCCAGATGGTGCGGTCGTTCAGGGCGTTCGACGCGAGCACGACCGCGTCGAGGTCGTCCCTGCTCATGAGCGTCGTCAGGTCGCTGATGTCGTCGCCGGTGAACAGGAGCGTGCGATACCCGTGCGCCTCAAGCAGAGGGCGCATGTCCCCGTATCCGTAGTGCGCCATCTCGGATTGGTTCTGGACCACCGCGATCGTGGGCAACGCTGCTCCTTAGCGGTCCGTCGTGGTCAGCGCAGTCATGTCGAGCGCAGTCGTGTTCAGCACAGCAGTGCCACCACCGTTGCCTGAATGCCGGTCTTGCCGTCTCTGCGGCGCGAATACCAGCGCGCCGGATTCTCGTACGTGCACTCGCGTTCCGTCGCGACGACCTGCTGCACGCCGCACGCCGCCAACTTCGCGTGGACCGCAGCGCGCAGGTCGAGGGTCGGCGCCCCGCGCCGATTGCGCGCAGCCGCGCGCGGCACGAGCCGCGCGAAAGTCGCGTGCAGATCCTCGCCGACCACATAGCAGTCACTACAGATACACGAGCCGGTCAGTGCCCTGATATCTCGGGCATCCCGCGCCCCCGCCACGGACCGCACGGCGCTCGACGCCGCTTCGACCACGCCCGCCAGCAACCCGCGCCAGCCGACGTGCACCGCCGCGACCGTCCTGGCCTCCGGGTCGCACAGCAGCAGGGGCAGGCAGTCCGCCGTCCCGATCATCAGAGCGATCCCCGGCGAGGTGCTGACAATGACGTCCGCAGGGCCCAGATGCGGTGACAGTACCGCCGGTCCAGCGGACACCGCCACGTCCCTGTGCTCAGCTTCCGCGTACACCACATCCGCATGGATCACCCGCGCGCCGTGCTCCTGCCGGACCGTCAGCAGTGGCAGCTCAGAGATCCCAAGCGCGGCGGTGAGCAAACGCCGATTGGCTGACACGGCCTCAGGCGCGTCGCCGACACTGGCGCTGGTGTTCAAGCCCGCGAACTCGCCCTCGCTGCAACCTCCCTCTCGCGTGGCGAAGGCGCTGAGGATGCCGCGCTCCAACAACACGGAATCCACGGTGAGACGCGGCGCACCGGGAACAAGTACACCGGGAACTGACATGCCCACCGCCCCTCCCCGAAGCGTCGGCACTCCGGCGCACTCAGCCAGCCGGTAAGTGCCGGTTTGTCGGTGGCGGGCCGGACTTCATCCAAGCATACTAATTAGTGCTTCCTAGGGAGGAATCATTGGAGACACTGGACATCCCTTTCGTGTACCAGTGGGATCTGAGGCCCGAGGACGAGCCTTCCGCGGACTTCTGCGCCACCGCCGGGGTCACCCGGCCACCGCAGGGTTGGGCCGAGCGCAGTTGCGGGATCGCGTGCCTGGCCATGCTGCTGGGGTTCTGGGACAGGCACGCGGAGATGCGCACCTTGCTGCACGAGGCGATCGAAAGCGGGGCGTGGGGCGGCGAGCGCAATTGGCGCCACACCGAACTGGTCGGGCTGCTCGGCCGCCGTGGCCTGACCGCGTGGCGGCGCAACTGGCGCCTGCTGGAGGGCAGGGAGCGCGAGTACCTCGACGGCCGGATCGCCGACGAGGGGACGGCGGCCGAGTTGGGCCGCGTGCGCAGCCAGATGATCGACGAGGGACTGTACACGCTGAAGTCGGCGGTCGCCTCGGGCCAGCCGGCGATCGCCTCGATCTACCGCCCGGCCTGGGACCGCCGCAGCCCCGGCCACATGATCGTGCTGACCGGCTGGCACAGCGGGGAGCTGCGCTACCACGACCCGGCCGAGCAGGACGGCGCGGACAGCACGACCAGCGTCGCGGATTTTCGGCGGTGCTGGAAGGGCACTGCGATCTTCGCCGTCGCGCGCGAGGACGCCAAGGACGAGAACGCGAATGAGGACGAGGACGAGGACGAGGACAAGCACCAGGGCAGGGCCTAGAACGGGTGCGGGGACGGGACGGGGATGGGGACAGGACGGGGACGAGGCGGGGACGAGGCGTACGAATCGGCGTCAGCCCCAGAACGGTCAGCTCCAGAACAAGTTGAACATGCCGACCAGCCGCCCCGGCACCCACGACACGCGGGGGCCGGCGTACATGCGCGTGGTGCGCAGGCTCTCCTGGAAACCAGCAGCCCGGAGTTGGTCGACCGCGGCCGTGTTGTCGAGCGGAAGGCAGATCGTGCGCGTCCCGGCCCCAGTTGCCTCAGCCGCCCCGGTCACCTTGGTCGCCCTGATGACTCCACTCGCTCCACTTACTCCGATCACTCCGGACGCTCCGGACGCTCCGGTCTCATCGCTCGCTCTACTTGCCCCGCTCGCTCCGGGCGCACTGGCCTCGTCACCTCCTTCAACTTCAGCCCCGTCCGCAACCCCAGCCGCCCCAGACAACAACGCGGCGAGGAATCCCTCGGCCTCCGCGCTACCGTCCGTGATGATCGCGCCAAGCGATCCCGGATCGCGCGCCAACTGGTATCCGATAACCCGACGATCAGCGCGGGACTCGTATACACGTGCATACGCCGCATTCGGCCATGCCGACTCCAGCAGGCTGCTGCGATCCTCTCCGGTGGCCGCGCGGTCGAGTTCGATCGCGACCGGCAGGTCCGCAGTCACCGCAGCACGCACCTGACCAGCCGCGTCAGTAGCCACGGTGACAGGCACCATCCCACTGAACTGGGCGCTTTCACCCTCCACCCGGAAGCCGAGTCGCTGATACAGCGGTAGCCCCGCCTTCGTCGCGTTGAGCTGGAGCGTCACCGCGCCGCGAGCCGCGAGCCACCGCATCGCGTGCGTCGTCACCACCTCGCCGAAACCCCGGCGCTGGTAGTCCGGCGAGACCGCGATCCCGCCAAGCCAACCGGTGCCGGGAAACGGCAGCGCGACCGCCGCAGCCACCGTCCGTCCGCCGACCAGTCCCGCAAAGACCGCCCCACCGAGCACGTCCCGTACGAAGAAGGCGTCGATCACCAGGCCGGGCCGGAACCCGACCTCCGCGTAGAGCGCGCCGATCGCCTCCGTGGACGAGTCCGTCACGGTCCTGATCTCCAGCTCGGCCATGGATGGGGGCTCCCTCTAATCACGCGGCGATACCCCCACGCTATCGGGCTATCGGGACCCGGCGGATCGGGGATGTGGTCCCATGTCTATTTTTCCGCATCTACTGTGCCAGCGTCTTGCCGGTCTCCAGAAGGCTCTTGAGGTCGCTGAGAATCCAGGGCCAGCCTCCGCCGGCGCCCGAGGCCTCGTTGTCGCCGGAGACCAGCGCTGAGAGCAGGGGGGCGCCTGGCAGTTCGTGCACCACGGTCAGCTTGGTCGCCCCGGCGGCGCTCTCGATTTCGTAGGTCAGCCGGGTGAAACCTTCGGCGGCGAGCGCACCGGTGAGGTCCATCAGCATGCGCCAGGTCAGTACGAGCCGGTGCGGCGGGTCCGCCTCGACGACCTCGCCGTCGACGATCGTGTCGGGTACGGGGTGGCCCATCTCGGCCCCGGCCTTGATCATCGCCTCGCTCGGGCGCGTCTGGTACGCGGCCCCGGCGCGCAGGTCGTAGTCGGTCTTTCCGCCGTAGCCGAACCGGTCGGTCCACTCGGGCTTCGTGATCGCGTCCCACACCTGCTCGGGCGTGGCCTTGATGTACACGCGGTAGACCTGCGTGGTGCTCGCGTCGCGCGTTTCGCTCATGATTCCCGCTCCAATTGCGTCTTGAGGTCGACGAGCGCCGTGGCCTGGCGCTCGGTGTACTTGTCGATCCACCGGTCGTGGATCATCCGGATCGGTACGGGGTTGAGGTAGTGCAACTTCTCCCGACCTGAGCGGCGGCTGACCACCAGCCCGGCCTCTTCAAGCACCCGCAGGTGCTTCATCACCCCGAAGCGCGTCATGGCCAGATCCGACTCAAGTTCGGTCAGCGTGAGCCCGTCCCGTGCGAAGAGCTTGTCCAGCAGCAGGCGCCGGGTCGGGTCGGCCAGAGCCTTGAACACGAGGTCGTCGTCGGCCACGCCACGATAATAGGTGACCACTTGGTCACATGTCTAGGCGCAGTCGACTGCGAGCAAGATCGCGCTTGAGATCTGATCAGGTGGGGGCGGGGCAGAGGCCTGATGCGACGCAGCAACCCGTGCGGGCAGTCTGCCTACGATGTCGGTTTCACGCTCGCGCGCTGCATGTGATGCGGCCGAGTGGCTCAGCGGTTGCCTCAATACTCATATTCACTCGGCTGCATCAAAGGCGGTGCGGAACGCCGTTAGGTTCAGTTGGCTTGCCGTCTTGTCGAGGACGGCGAACACGATCCGTTCGAATGCGCCTTCGAAGCTGCCGCCGGCGCTCAGGTTCCGCCGGAACGCTGCCGCTACCTGTGCCGGGTCGTTG
>NZ_DASYZI010000013.1:0-7116 GCF_035946395.1 Actinocrinis sp. | reverse complement strand
GTGGGTGGTGCCGTAGCCGTCGAGCCAGGCGTCCCAGCTACCGGAGTGCGCCGGCTCGGCAGTGCTGTTGTTCAGCACGCCCGCGCTCAGCGACCACGGGGTTGCCACGCCGCTTTCGAAGCCCGGGTTCTTGATCAGCTGCGTCGCGGTGCAGCCGCCGCCACCGGTGGTGCTGACCGTCCAGCTGAAGGACGCCGAACCGGACGCGCCGGTGCTGTCAGACGCCGTCACCGTCGTGCTGTACGTCGCCGCCGTCGTCGGCGTGCCCGAGATCAGACCGGACGAGGAGATCGACAGGCCGGCGGGCAGGCCGCTGGCGGTATAGGTCAGCGCCGCGCCGCCAGAGTCAGTCGCGCTGATCTGGAGCGAGACCGGGGTGCCCACTGTCGAGCTCTGTGAACCCGGGTTGGTGACGGTCACCGTGTTGCCGCCGCCGCCGTGGTTGAGGATGGTGTGCGAGATCGCGCACGAGTTCGTGTCGTTCGACCAGCTGGCCTGCTCGGAGTACGTGCCGAAGGTGCCGAAGGTGATGTTGGCCGCGCCGCCCGTGGTGCCGGGGCTCAGCCACGCGCACTCGTCCGAGTTCTCCTGCTGGTAGTACGAGCTCGTGCTCTGCTGGTTGGTCCAGCCGCCCGCCGGGTTCTGGTCGGACATCATCTCGTGCCACTCGTGGCCGAGGGTGATGCTGTAGCCGTCCGTGGTTCCGGGGGAGTTCACGAAGCCGACGCCGCAGCCGGCGCCCGAGTCGATGTTGTACGGCTGGTTGCTGAACGCGATGTCGCCGTAGGGCGAGGAGACCGCGCCGCCGGTCAGGCTGCTGTCACCGGTGTAGTCGTGCCACGCGCAGTACGCACCCTGGTAGCTGTCCGGGTTCGTGCCGGTCGGGGAGGCGATGATGTAGTACGAGTCACGGTTGGCCGCGGCCGTGGTGTTGCCGAAGTGCGCCGCCGCGTTGACGGCCTCCTGGCCGAGCTGGTGGCCGCTGGCCGTGGCCGGTGAGGCACCCGAGTTGTCGTACCAGACGCCGGACAGCACGCCGCCGCTCTGGTAGGGGATGAAGCTCGCGTTCGACGGGCAGCTGGTCGCGCCGGCCGAGACGTTCGGCCCGTCACACCACTGCGTCAGGTCCGCCGACCACGTCTCGCCGCCGGTGCCGATGCCCTTGAACATCTGCTGGGCCACACCCGCGGCCCCGGCCGAGTCGCTGCTGAACGCCTGGTTGCCGTTGCCGTCGGTGCTCGACGAGCCCCACTGGTTGCCATAGAAGACGATGTAAACCTTCGAGTGCCCGTCCTGCACGCCGATGCCGTCGATGCCGCCGCCGTAGGCGAGCGTCTGCGGGCCGGTCGCCGCGGCGATCTGCGGGTGCGCGGCGTTCCACGCCTTCATCTTCGCCTGCTGGCCGATGGTCGGGATCACGCCGTGGCGATACGCGTGCTGATAAGACGGGTTGTACGGGTTGGCGGTCGCCGAGACGGCGGCCGTGGCCGGGGTGTAGGCGGTCACCGAGATGCCGGCGGCCAGGGCGAGGCTGGCGGCGGCTGCCAGCGCGACTCGCGGGCCGCGGCGGTGCGCCGCGGCCTCGGATGGGTGCGTCACGTGCAAATCCCCTTCTCGGGTGGCGGCGGCGCATGTGGGTGCGTCCGGCCGCACGGGAGTGCGGGCCTCGACCCGGAAGCGCGGGATCACCGCGGGGTTCTGGGACTCGGCTCGTCGGCATGGCACGCGTCGGCGTTCGGACGAACGCGTCGGGGGGTTTGGGAGACGTGCAGCCGGGCCCGATCCGACCGCTTGGCGTGCTGAACCGCCCGTCGGCATGGCGCCCGCCGGGACGGTCGATTGCGGGTACGAGGTGCGTTGCGGATTGCGGATCAGTGCTCGAAGGCGATCACTGAGCACCGAAGTGGAACGTATCGCCGTGTGCGAATGCGGTCAACGATTACTGGGGTAACAGTTGTTCCATAGGGGACTTATAGGGAAACCCCGCTAACCCCGGGCGTTACATGCGGTTCGTTGCTGAGTCACTGGATTTTCAGCTGCTGTGTCGGTCGCGTCCGGCCGCGAGGGGCGCGCGATAATCGACGAGAAGGCAACTGCGTGCCGAAGGAGCCGCCGATGACCGGAGCAGAACTGTTCGTGGACGCGTTCGGCCGGGTCCGGGAGGTGGTCCACGCCGCGGCGCGGGGGCTCGGCCCCGAGCAACTCGCCGCGCGCCTCGACCAGGACGCGAACTCGATCGCCTGACTGCTCTGGCACCTGGCCCGGGTCCAGGACGACCACGTCGCGGACGCCCTCGGCGGTGAGCAGGTGTGGACCGCGCAGGGCTGGGAGAAGCGTTTCGGCCTGCCGTTCACGCCGGAGGCGACGGGCTACGGCCACCGCTCGCAGGACGTGGCTGCTGTCCGGGTGGACTCGGCGGACCTGCTCACCGGCTACTACGACGCGGTCCACGAGCAGACGATCGAGCGCGTGCGCGGCCTCGCCGATCGGGACTTCGAGCGGATCGTGGACGACTCCTGGGATCCGCCGGTCAGTCTCGGCGTGCGGCTGGTCAGCGTGATCTCCGACACGCTCCAGCATGCCGGCCAGGCGTCCTTCATCCGCGGCGTTCTCCAGCGCCGAGGCTAGCGGGTGTTTGGGAGCCGTGGGCCGGATCAGGGCGCCGGGCGGCAGCGGCTCGCCGTCGGTACGCGGCAGCCGGTACCAGAGCAGCACGCAAACCCCGGCCACCGCCCCGGCCACCGCCCCGGTCAGCGGCCCGGTCAGCGGAAGGGCCACGGCTGCCCTCGCCTACATCGCCCATCTTGCCTATCTCACCCGCCTCGCCATCCCGTTCACATGCGCCCGGCGCGCACCTTCTCGCCGAGATCCCGCAGAACATGCCAGGAGACGGTTTGTTCGAGCGCGGGCAGCAGACACGCCTCCTCGACGTCGAGCAGCCCGCGCGCCTGCGCCACCAGCGCGTCCGCGAGTTCACCGGTCCGTTCGGGAACGTACTCGTGCAGTGCGTCGCCGAGCAGCCGCGTGGTCAGCAGGACGTGCCGTGCCGTGACCGCCGTCAGCTGTTCGATCAGCGCGCGTCGGCGCTTGGGGTCGGCCTCGGCCTCGTACTGCGCGGCCACCAGGTCGATCAGCTTGCGGTCGGCGGCCAGCTCAGTGCCCAGATCCGCGTCGTGTCCCATGTTCCGCTCCGCCCCTCACGCCACCGTCGATCTACGTCCGCGCCGCGGGCGAGCCGCCCGGGCCACGGCGTCCTCCAACTGCGCGCGGGTCATCGTCGAGCGGCCCGGGACGTCCAACTCCGCGGCCCGGGCGTAGAGCTCAGCCTTAGTCAGCATACTGAGATCCTCGGCCCGTTCCCGTTCCCGTTCCCGTTCTCGTCCCTGATCCCGCACCCGCACCTGCTCGCGCACCCGCGCCCGTTCCCGCTCCTGCACCGGCGCCACTCCCTTCTTCTGTCCCCGGTACTCCCGCTTCCGCGCCGCCCCGGCGGGCTCCACTTTCGCCTCCGACTGCGGTTCCGCCTCTGCGTCGGCCTGCGGCGCCGCCACCCGCGGATCGGCTCGTCGCCCGCGCGCGATGCTGCGCTCAAGCGCGTCCATCAGGTCGACCACGTTCGTGGCCGCAGGCGGCGGCTTCTCGCCGCCGACCAGCCCCTCGCCATGCCGCTTGGCCTCGATGAGCTCGTCGAGCCGCTCCCGGTACTCGTCCTTGTACTCGTTCGGGTCCCAGTCGATGCCGAGCGTCTCGATGAGCTGCTGCGCGGCACCGAGTTCGCGCGCGTTGACGGCGGCTTCCCCCGTCCCGGGCAGCGCGTCGATTTCCTTGACCGGGTCACGGATCTCGTCCGCGTAATGCATCGTGTGCAGCACCAGCACCTGCTTCTCCGCCTTGATCGCGGTCAGGTACTGCCGGCCGCGCATCACGAACGTGGCGACGCCGACCCGGTTCGAGGCAGCCAGCGCCTCGCGCAGCAGCGCGTAGACCCTGCCGTACTCGGCGCCCTTCGGCCCGAGGTAGTACGTCGTCGCGAAGAAGATCGGCTCGACCTGCTCCAAGTCCACGAAGCCGGATATCTCGATGGCCTTCGACCGGCCGGGGGCGATCTCGTCGAGTTCGTCCTGGGTGAACACGACGTACTGTCCATCGTCCAGCTCGTAGCCCTTGACGATGTCCCCGAAGGCCACCGGCTTTCCGGTGCGCTCGTTGATCCGCTGGATTCTCACCCGGTCGGCGGTACCGCGCTCCAGTTGGTGGAACCGCGGCGCCTGGTCCCGGGTCGCGGTGAACAGCTCCACCGGGACGGTGACCAGGCCGAAGTTCAGGCTGCCGCTCCATATCGCGCGCGCCATCGGTGCCTCCTCCACCGGGCCCGCGCCGGGACGTGTGACCTGTGGCAGGGATCCGGTCCACCCAGTTTTCCACGATATGGCGTAACCGGTGTATTTCTGCGTCCGAGCAGTGGGCCGACTGTTTGCGGCCGGCGCGAGGGGCCACCCGGTCCGATCGGGAGGCAATCGGGAGGCGTCCGGATTGTCCACCGGCGACGATCTTCGCCGCCGAATCGGCGACCTGCTGAAGCAGCACGGCCGAGCGGTCGCCGCCGAGGCGGGCGGGCGGCTGGGTGAAACGCCGGGACCGCTGTATCGGCCGGTCGTCGTCAACATGCTCTTGTCGATCCGCATTCGCGCGAGCATCGCTGCCGCGGCGGCGCGAGAGCGGTTCGCAGCCGGATGGCGTTTGCCCTTCCGGGCCGCTGTCCTTACTCACGGACGTCCCGTAGTTACGGGCCTGATACCGCTGAGTACCCCGAATGAAGCCGCGTACACGGATGTGCGCTAACCGCGGATTTCGGTTTCCGACCATGCTCGCGGGGCATCAATCCGTTCCTCGGTCAGACCGGGGACAGTGAGGCAGCGAGTCGCACTGGACCGACAGCCTTGAAGGAGCGAGCGCGATGGCATACCGCATCGACACTGCCGAACGAGGCCGACGGGTGTATGCGCTGAAGCGGCGGTCGTCGCAGCGCACCCTGCCGCCACTCGATCTGCGCACGCCGTCCGGGCGCTACCTTCCTTACTGACCCTTCCTGACTGACCTTACTGGGGCACAGACAGCCTTTCTCAGCGATGCCGTGACGCCGCCTCTCGGCCGGCCGTCACGGCATCGCTGCGCCATGAAGCGATCTCGATCCACCGACGTGAGAACCCTGATTGTCGTCGTGGACGGCCGTGAGAGTCAGTACACGTGGCCGTACACGTGGCTGTGGCCTGTACGTCACGCTCTACCCGTCCCGGCAACTGGTTCCGCAGCACCACGCACCCTTGACAAAGGTCTAGACCAACTTGAAAGTGTGCGGTGGGATGGGGATCCCGCGATGCCAGGAGGCGTACTGCTTCATGCGAACACTTACCCACCGGCTCGGAGTGCTCGGCGCCGCGGCTGCGCTCGCCATCGCTCCCGTGCTCACCGCGCCCGCTCACGCGCAGGCCGGTTCGCGCGGTTCCACCGCCCCGGCCGCAGCCGCTGCTGCGGCTTCCAGTCCGGTCCAGATCTACGGTGCCTGGTTGTGCGGCTCGGACTTCTGCACATGGGCTGCGGCTCCCGACATGACCACGTTCGATACGCAGAACCACTGGATGATCGATCGCGGCAATGGCAGCCCGTCGGTCAACCTGGTCGTGCTCGCGTTCGTCGATCCGCTCAAGCTGCTCAACGGCACGACCGACGCGGGAGACACGAACGGTGTGCCCAACGGCATGGACCAGGCCGTGGTGAACTACTTCACCAGCCACGGCGTGCGGGTCATGCTCTCGATCGGCGGGATCACCTACACGGCGGACTGGGACACGGCCCTGACCCAGAACGCGACCTCGCTCGGGCAGAAAGCCGCCGCGGTGGCCACGCAGCTCGGCGTCGGCATCGAGATCGACTACGAGAACAGTTCGAGCCCGAACCTGACGGGCATGCAGGCGTTCATCAACGCGTACCGGGCGGCGCACCCGTACGACGCGACCGGCGCGAATCCGGCCGCGCGGTTGACGATCGACGTCGCCGCCGGTGACCGGTACCTGATCGCGCTCGACCAGTACGCGACCTCGAACTGGCTGACCACGAGCAACCCGGTGCTCGACTACGCGAACGCGATGGTGCCCAACAAGCAGACCTCGACCAGCGGCTCGGAGTCCAACTGGCTGGAGCACGTGGACGGCAAGCCGAACTACGCACCACCGATCGCGCCGCTGGCTCCGGCGAAGTTCACCGGTTCGGTCTACGTCGCCGGGCAGAGCCAGGTGCTGCCCGAGTGCAACAACTTCGCCGGTTCACTACAGAACTCGACCAGCAGTTGGGTCGAGTCGGTCGCCCCGGCCGGAGCGGGCAGCACCAACGGAATGCTCGGCTTCATGTTCTGGGCCGCTGGCGCCCCTTCGACCCGCGGACAGACGACCTTCCCGCCCAACTCCTGCCAGGGCGGGGTCGGAGTGGGCGCAACGACATTGAGCGTGCCGGTGCCGATGCCCGCTCTGCGCCAGAACTGACCCACTGAAGCCGCCGTGGCCGCGGCGCCCGGGAACGGGAGTCAACACGCTGCGGCCGCGACCATGAGCACCGCCAGCGCTGCCATCGGCTGCGAACCGCATGTCTCGCCTCCGATGGCAGCGCTGTCTTTCTCTGAAGCAGCGCCGCCAGCGCGATACATCTCACTCGCCGTGAGCCGTGAGCCGTGAGCCGTGAGCCGTGGGCCGTGAGCCGTGAGCCGTGAGCCGTGAGCCGTGAGCCGTGTAGCCGTGCCCGCGCGCTCGCGCGCTCGCGCGCTCGCGTACCCACGTGCCCGTGAGCCCGTGAGCCCGTGGGTACGCAGGTGTGTGGGCGCAGTGTCAGCGGCGATGGGCGGGAGGCCCGTTTCCGCCTGGCCTCCCGCCCTGTTCCGTTCCGCGCCGTTCGGTTGTGTTGGACCGCTGCTGGATTGCTGTTGGATTGCTGCCGGACGGCTGGTCTAGAAGGCGCCGGTGCCGTTGGGGGTACCGAGGCCCGTGGGACCGTCCCAGCCGGGGCCGGCGTTGCACCACTGGCTGGTCGGGCAGGTGCCGTTGCTGCCGCTCGTCACATCGGTCA
>NZ_DASYZI010000012.1:0-15525 GCF_035946395.1 Actinocrinis sp. | reverse complement strand
TGGTGGGCGTGGGTGAGTATTCCCGCGTCAATGAGTTCGTCAACCAACTCGTCTGCCTCGGATGGCAGCGGGTTCACATTGTCCGCGGACGTGCGGGCCAACCAGTGCAGCAGTATTCGGGCCGGCTGGCCCAGCGTCAGATAGGCCGAGCGCAGCGACTCGCGCATTGACAGATCCCCGATACACAGCCAGCTCAGGGCGTTCGCGTTCCGGTCCCAGCCGTCGAGCAGTTGCCGCAGGATCACGTGTGGGCGCAGGGCGATCCTGCGAAGCGCGATGTCCAGGGCCAGCGGCAGATCGCCGCACAAGGCGGCGAGTCGGTCGAGGTCGTCGGGCGCCGCGGTGACGGTGGGCGGCAGCGTCGCGATGATCATGGCGACGGAATCGGCGCGCGACAGCGGCGCCAGATGCAGTCGGCGGACATCGCGCAGGCCCAGCAGTCGTTTGCGACTCACCAACACCGTGGTGCTTGAGTCGGTCTCCACCAGCAGCGGCCGCACCTGCCATTCTTCCCGCACGTTGTCCAGCACCACGAGCAGCCGACGTTCGGCGACCAGTGTGCGGTACAGGCCGGCGCGATGGTCGAGGGTGCCCGATAGCTGGTCGGCCGAAAAGCCCAGGGCGCGCAGAAACCCGTCCAGGATGTCGTAGGGGCCGGGCATGCCGCCCGCGTGGCGTGCGCTGAGGTCGGCATAAAGCTGCCCGTTGGTCATCTCGGCCGTCCGCGTATAGGCGTAGTACAGCGCCAGGTCGGACTTGCCGACGCCGGTCGGACCGCTGATCACGATCGGGGTGTTGCCGGGGGTCTGCAACCAGGCCAGTTCGGCCGCCCGCCCGATGAACTTGCGCGGCCGCTGCGGGAGCTGGGCCGGATAGGGCAGCTTGCCGACCTGCCGGCCAGTCGTGCGGCGGTACACGGCAAGCCGCATATCGCTCCCCGTGACGGCGAGCCAGTGTTGCCGCCAAGCCTCCTCGTCACCACCGCAGGCGTTCACGAAGCCGAGTGCCACTTGCAGGGATGGCATCCGGTTGCCACTGGCGGCGCTGGAAAGCACGGAGGGCGAGAACATCGCGGACCGGGCCATCTCGCGGTACGTCGGGCTGCCTGCCTGCGCCCGTAGCCGCCGCAATTCGCTGGCGAACTTGGCGACGAGGCCGCCAGCGGTGTTGACCGGTTTTTCTGGTCTGCCCATGCAGGATCCTTCCCACAGTCATTCAACATGGCAGAACTGCAATACCTCGCGTGGAAACCTTCCCCTCTGGTTACCGCTGGCCGTGGCCCGCCGGTGTCGCCGGTCTTACCGTCCGCCACGGGTAGCGAGTACCGGGTGACGTGATATTTGAATTCATGCGGGTACCGCGAGCAGATTTTCGTCGAATCGAGGAAACAGTTACTTTCCAGTGTTCGGTGCGGGGTTTCGCACTCCCCCGGCACGAAGAGGTGTCACGACCACCACGATCACCTGACGCTAAGGAGCCTCGCCCCAATGGCCGGGCGGCCCGGACAGGTCGACGGTCGCGGGAGGCGGATCCGCGACCGTGTGGAATTGCCCGTGCAGGAACACCAGCGCAGGCGGCCACCCATCGTGCCCCGTGGCCAGAACGTCCCCGATCACCAGCGTGTGGTCGCCGAGGTCGAACCGGTACCGCAGGCCGCATTCCAGCCAACTCGCCCCAGCCAGGACGAGCGCCCCCGTCCGTTCGCCGGGATGCGCCCGAAGTCCGGCCATGCTCCCGGCGCGCGCAGCGGGCGGCCCTGCCAACAGACGGGCGGTCTCCCGCGCGCCGGCCGGCAGGATCGAGACGGCCCACCGGCCGACCGTGAGCAGATCGCCGAGAAACGCCGAATTCCGCCGAAACGACAGCGACACCAGCGGCGGGTCAAGTGAGATCGACCCCAGCGAATTGACGGTGACTGCATCGTGGCGGCGGCCCTGTGATGTGTCCCGGTACGTGCTGGCCACGCACACCCCAGTCGCGAAGGTGCGCATGGCAGCGCGCAGGTCGGCAGGCATTCCAGCTGCTCCTCAAGGGGGACGAGTCGACCGGGGATGTGAACGGCCGTTCAAGACGTGGCGTGCAGCGTCCGGGCCGGTCGTACCGCGGCGTTGCGAACGGTCACACGGCCTGGGGGAAGGCGAAGAACCGGTCGGGGTCGTAGCGGCGTTTGACCTCGGCGAGTCGATCGGCGTTGGTCCCGTAATACGCCCGGCGCCAGTCCGCGAGATCGGGATCGGTGAAGTTGACGTAGGACGCGTCGGGTGCGAACTCGCCCGACTCGGCGTGCAAGGCGGAAAGCCACTTCAGGTTGGCGCGGACGGTTTCCGGCGAGTCGGCCTGCGTCCAGGAGGTGTCGAGGCTGAGCAGGAACCGGGTGTCGCGGTGCGGGAACGCGGTGTCCGCGACCGGAACGCGGCTGATCGCTCCGCCCCACGCGAACAGTGCGGCGCCGGCCCCGTCCGGATTCTCGCTGCCGGGCCACTTGTCCACGGCCCGGACCAGCGTGGCCAGCCCGGCGTCGTCGATCGCGTGTGGCGTGCACCTGGTCTTTACCGCGAAGGCGCCGCCGGCGCTGCTGTGGTGCAGGTACGTGGCGGCGTCCCAGAAGTTCCGGTCCTCGATGTCGGCGCGGACGGGAGGGGCGACGGCGCAGGCCGGCGCGATCAGGTCGCGCAGCTGCGCCGCCGGGCCGAGGTGGTGGCCCACCATGGACACGACGGTGTCGCCACCCGGCGAGCGGGCGATGCCGATGCGGGCGGAGAAGCCGTCCGGCGCCGTCCGCATGATCTCCTGCGCCGCGGCGAGCACCTCGACGGCGCATGGCCGAGGCCACAACACCAGGCAGGTCGACCCGGCCGGAGCGGGCCGGGTCTGGAACGTGAAGCTCGTATTCACCCCGAAGTTGCCGCCTCCGCCGCCCCGGCACGCCCAGAACAGGTCCTGATGCTCCCGCGCCGAGGCCGTGACCATGGTCGCATCGGCGAGTACGACGTCCGTCGAGACCAGCGCGTCGCAGGTAAGGCCGTGCGCGCGCGAGATCGACGTGACACCGCCGCCGAGCGTCAGGCCGCCGATGCCGACGGTGTCCGAATTGCCCAGCGGGATTGTGACGTCGTAGGGCCGCAGTGCCGCGTAGACGGTCTTCATCGGGGTGCCGCCGCCTACGGTCACCAGTCCGGTGTCCGGGTCGAATCGGACGCCCACGAGATTGCGCAGATCCAGCACCAGCCCGGTGGACACGCAGTAGCCGGCGTAGCTGTGACCCCCGCCGCGTACGGCTAGCGGTACTGACGCGGTCCGGGCCCAGTCCACGGCGGCGGCGACGTCCCCGGCGTGGGCGGCAGTGAGGAACGCCGCCGGGCGGTTGGCTGCGAACCGCTGGTTCCTCGGCATCCGGTCCTGGGCGTAGCCGGGCTCGCCCGAGAGCCGCAGTTCGCCCTCGACGAGTCCGCGCAACGCCTGCCACTCAGTCATCGCGCCGCCCCCGTGGGTTCTGTGGCGCAGACCTCTTCAAGGTAGGAAACGCCGGCGGCGGCTTGCTCGCCGTAGCGTTCCCAGACCTCTCGCAGCACGAGGGCGCCGCCGAACCGCTGCGGCGTGTTGGTGCTGTGCCCGGCGATCACCTCGCCGCTCTCCAGCACCATCGTGTAGGCCAATCGCAGCACGCCGCGTTCGTCGCAGATGCCGGTGACCGTGCCACGCCGGACGTGCCCGCCCTCGAACACCGCCCAGACGAGGTCTCCATGCTGGTGGTACTCGGCGCACACACCGTCGCCACCGCCCAGCGCGCGGAAGCGGCGGCCGTCGTAGTCGATGCTCATCAGTGTCCTTCCTTCGGTCCGGGCACCGATGGGGCTCCACATCGTGTCGTGTTCGATGACCCGCTCACGTGCCCGCTCATTCGTCCACGTCCAGCAGCCCGGCGGGCATCGTCAAGGGGGTGCCGGCTGGCGGCGGGTCGACCAGGTCGGCGTCCAACTCGACCAGTGCCGCCGCGTGGTCGAGCCGCTGTGCACAGGTTTGCGGGTCCGCGGCCGAGCAGACGACGAACGAGTGGCGGGCGATATAGCCGCCCGGCGGCAGGTGCAGGGTCGTGCCCGGGTCGACCATGCGGGACGCGATGACCAGGCCCGGCGCTTCGTCGGGCACGAAGACCGAGCGCACGACGCAGTCGTGGTCGGGGTAGCCGAACCGGATGCCGGCGACGCCGGTGCGGGTGTGCGTGAGATCGGGCCGTCGGCCGGTGGCGACGTCGAAGAGCACGCTACCCGGCTCGATACCGGTGGCGATCTGGCCGAGGAACGGGATGAGATCGCCGCCGAGGCGGCCGTTGACCTCGATGATCACCGGGCCGTGCGTGGTCAGCCGGACTTCGGTGTGGGTGATGCCGTTCTCGATGCCCAGGACACGGTGCGCCGTGGCCAGCGTGCCTAGCAGCGTGTCGTCCCGCAGCAGCGGATCGGCGGAGTCGACGAGGTGTCCCGTCTCCTCGAAGAACGGCAGCAGGCCGGTGGTCTTGCGCGCGATGAACATCGGCAGATACTCGCCCTGGTGGACGGCGCCGTCGATGCTGATCTCGGGACCGTCGGTGAAGCCTTCGATGATCGCCCCGCCGCGGTATGGTTCGTCGCCGACCAGGCTGGCCTCGTGCGCGACGCGGTAGGCGAACCCGAGCTCCCGCTCGTCCGACGCGAGCGAGACTCCCATGCTCGCGCCGAGCGCGCGCGGTTTGACGACCACCGGATACCCGATCCGGGCCGCGGCCGCGCGGGCCGCATCGAGCCCGAGGGTCAGCTCGAATCCCGGCTGCGGCAGGCCGGCCGCACTCAGCCGAGTGCGGCAGTCGTACTTGTCCCGGCAGCCGTGCACGCCCGGGATGCTCAGACCAGGCAGGCCGAACTCGGCGGCCAGCGCGGCCGCGGGCATGACCAGCGGCTCGTCCCAGCACATCAACCCGGCGACGGCGTACCGGCCGGCCAGATCGCGGGCGGTCTCGGCGAGCAGTTTGTGGTCGAACACGTTGACCACGGTGATGTCGTCGAAATACGCGTGCTGCCAGGTCGGCCGCAGATTGTTGATCAGCAGCAGCCGCAGTCCGGCCGCACGGGCCCGCTCGGCGACGGTACGGACCAGGTACTCGCGATACAGCTTGAGACCACTGCCGATGACGAGCACCGCGCGGGGGGTGTTTCCGGTCATGAGGGCGTCCTTCAGCCGTGATTGACATGTCAGTGATTTGATGCGGTGCGGTGGGATGGGGTGAGGTGGGAGGATCAGGCCGCGAGTTCGCGACCGATCGCGTCGACGACCGCCTCGACGGCTTGCGGCGCGCTGCGGAACCCGTCGCCGCCGCTGGCCGGGCGAGCCCAGACGGCCGGCCCGACCCGGACGAAGCCGGTGTCGCCACCGGCCGCTGTGCTGTAGTGGCAGTGCCGCACGCGGGCGGTGGTATACCTGTCCGCTTCGGTCACTATGCCGGCGCGGAGCACTCGGGTGGCCCAGTGCGCTTCGTCACTCGGTCCGGACAGCGTGGCCACTTCGCGCCGCACGGCGTCGGTGCTGATCTTGACCAGGGTGCCCGCCACTGAGGGCAGCAGCCACGCCCGCCCGTCGGCGCCGATCCCGCCCGCGATCGGTGTCGCTGCCCAGCGGTGGACCAACTCAGCCGGCGGCCGTAGGTACACCATGGTCTGACAGTGCAGCGTCACCGGCAGATCCATCAGTGCCGCGGACCACGGCCCGGCCGCGACGAGCGCGACATCGCCGGATTCGACCGCGCCGCAGGCCAGCAGCACCCGGCCGCTTTCCGGCCGCACGCCGACGACCTCCCGGCCCGGCCGCAGGTCCGCGAGCGGGTGGTGGCGCAGCCAGCGGGCCGCCGCATGCAGGATGCGGTCCGCCAGCAGGACCCCGGCATGCGGCTCAAGCACGACCGCGGCGTCGGCCGGGAATCCGATGTGCGGATAGTCGGCCGGGTCGGCGGTGCGGATCGACAACCCGGCGGCTTCGGCCGTGGCGAGGGCCGAAGCCGCGTCTCCGGGGGGTAATGCGGTCAGGACCCCGACGCGCCGATAGAGGTGGGCACCCGTCAGGTGGTCGCACAGGAGGGAGTCCAGCTCATGCCAGCGAGCGTGCAATCGGGACGCCCGGTTGGTGGCGGCCGGATCGCCGGCGACGAGGGCGCGCAGGGCGCGGTGCTGGTCGAACGACGTCGAACCCGGATTCGGGATCGGGCCACGTTCCAGCAGGACCACGCGGTACCCCGCCAGCACGCACCGAATCGCGGCGAGAAGCCCGGTGATGCCGGCGCCGACCACCACGACCCGCAGCGCGTCCCGGCCGCCGGTTTCCTGTCGGGTGCCCCCGGTCATCGCCCGGCCCCCACTGCGGCCAGATGCGGCAGCGGCAGCGGGACGATGCTGGTGACCCCGGCGGGGTCGATCGCGACGCCGGCGTTCTCGCCAAGAGCCTCGGCGGCCAGATCGATCAGGATCGGCGCGGCTTCCCGCAGCAGCCAGCCGACCTGGAAACAGAAGTCGCCGGCGTCGGCGTCGGCCGCCGGCCAGCGGTCGAGTCTGGCCAACTGGTCGGTGATCGACTCGGCCGCACGGGTCAGGCTGAACCCGGTCAGCTCGTACGACGCCGCGAACTGCTCGGACATGCGCGCCGCGGCGTGGCGCGAGCGCTGCGACACGGGCAACGGCCCGCGGCCGGCCCAGCGGTTCGCCCGATCGGCGATCCGGTTCCACGGTCCCACCAGGCGGGACTCGGCCAACCGGGCCAGCGCGTCCCGGCTGAAACTGGTCCGCTGATGTTCCGGGCTGGTCGTGGCCAGGTAGAACCGGATCAGGTCGCGTGGCACCTGGGCGGCCAGGTCCCTGGCCCACACCGCATGCCCGCCGCTGGTGGAGAACTTCTCGTGGTCCAGTTCGTAGAATTCGTTGGTGAGGTAGTGCGTCGGCAGCTCGTAGCGGCCGTCGAACGCCAGGAGCATCGCCGGGCCGGCGATCGCGAACGGGTAGATGTTGTCGAAACCGAGGAAGTACACGATCTGCGACCCGCTGCCGGCCAGCCACAGTGCGTCCTCGGCGGCCGGGTTCTGGCCCCGGCCCTGCGCCGCCAGCGTCGAGCAATGCATGCTCCACGCCATCGGCTCGGCGTTGGGGTTGACGACCTGCCCGGCCACCTCCGCGAACGGCACCTGGATGCCCCATGAGATCGGATAGGTCACCGGAAAGTCCGGCAGCGGCCGGGACAGCATTCGGGCCACCGCATGCGCCATGTGCGGGCGCATGCCGTCCGCGTGTGCCTCGAAGTGCGCGCGCAGCCGGTCGCGGTAGCGCTCTACCGGGAGCACGAGCACGTCGGCATCCCGCAGCACCACGGGGTCGCTCGGGTCCAACGCGGACTTGACGTCGATCAACTCGCCCGCCGCCACCAGGTGTCCGCAGCTTTCGCACAACCCCGCGCGGCTCTCGGCAAGGCACTCGGGACAGTTGCCGCGCGCGAATCCATCGACGAGGAACTGCCCGGTCCGTTCGGAATACGGGAACGTCATGCTCTGGCGTTCCAGCCGGCCCGCGGCGTGCAACCGGCGGATGAAGTCGACGACCCACTTGGTGAACCGGTCGTCGTCGCCGGTGTAGCCGTCGACGGCGATGCCCACGGCCCGCAGGGTCGACTCGATCTGCGCGGCCGAGTCGGCCGCCAGGTCCGCCGGGCGCACGCCACGCCTGTGCGCGGCCGTCACGACGAACGTCGAGGTGCCCTGGGACCCTGTGCCAAGCAGCACTTCCCGGCCCTGCGCCCGCTCGTAGCGGGCGTGCACGTCGGCGGCCAGAAAGGGACCGGCGATGTGCCCCAGGTGCAGATCCCCGTTCGCCGTCGGCGCCGGCGAAATGATCACCCTCCGGGTGCTCATCGGATGCTCCGCGTGTGCCGGGTCATGAACTGCGCCGACATCTCGGCGTCCCACCACAGTCCGTAGTACTCGAAATCGGCGGGGCCGTTGTTGACCACCCGATGGGTGGATCCCGGAGGCAGCCGGACGATGTCACCCGCGGTGAACGGATGCCGCTCGCCGTCGACCACCACCTCGGCGGCGCCGCAGATGGCGATGAAGATCTCGTATTCGTGGTGCGAGTGCGGGGTGGACTCGGTCCCGGCGCGCAGCACGCACCAGACGCCTTCGAAGGGCGCGTTCAGTGCAGGCCAAGGCAACAGCCGCTGGCCGTCGAGCCCGTACGCGCGTTCCAGCTGCTCGCGGTCGAGGCGGTGAACGTCGATCATGCCGGCATCACCGCTGTCTGGTCGGCCGCGACCTGATCGGCGACGGCGTCCGGCTGTGCGGCACGGCGCTCCAGGATGTCGCCGACGATGTCGGCCGAGCGGTGCGCGAGCACGCTGATCAGCGAATCGGAGATGCCGTGCGTGGCCTCGTTGACGCCCTGAAGGTACAGCGCGCCTTGCGCGCTCGCGCCGAGGTCGACGCGGTAGCGCCGGTTGACCGTGGCCTCAGGCAGCCCGAGGCTGCTGATCAGGTTGCGCACCATCGTCGGCATCTGCGGATCGAAGCCGGTGCCGAGGAACAGGGCGTCGCACCGCACCTGTTCGACGCCGCCGGACCTCAGATCGCGGACATCGAGTACGACCTCGTCCCCGCCGCCGGGGGCGGACTCGATCCGCGCGTCGACGACCTCGGTGAATCCGCGGATGACCGACACCGGCCGGCCCAACATCTTCTGCCGGTAGATCATCATGTAGATCTCTTCGAGGAACGGCGCGGCCAAGCCGGCGTAGTTCGTCAGGCGCATCTCCTCCAGCACCTTCGTCCGGACCTCCTCGGACATCGCGAAGAACTCGTCCACGAAGGACGGATAGAACAGCTCGTTGACGAACTTGCTGGTCTGGTAGTCCTTCAGGGCGATGGAGCGCAGCAGCATCATCGGGGACGAGCCGGGCATGTCCTGGTGCAGCGCCATGAACATCTCGGCGGCGCTCTGGGCGCCGCCGACAACCACCGGCCGCGGCGGCCGACCCGCTCGGGCCAGGCCTGCGGTGTCACCGACCCGGCTGCCGTACTCGGTGCTGTGCACGACACGTTCGGCCGGCAGGTTGCGGAAGACTTCGGGTACGAAGGCGTCCCGGCCCGCGCCGAACACCAGATCGCGACACAGGATCGTGTCGCCGTCGGACAGCGGCACCGCGAAGCCGAGTATCGCGCCGTCCTCGGCGTGGATCGGCAGGATCCGCTCGGCACGGACGCTGTAGCGCACCTGGACGTGTTCCAGCGTGTCGGCTACCCACTGCTGATAGGTCGACAGCTGCCAGCGGAACGGGTTGAACGTGCCGAGGTTGACGAACGCGTCGAGTTCATCGTGCTCTCGCAGGAAGTTCAGGAACGAGAACCGGCTGCGCGGGTTCCGCAGGGTCACCAGGTCCTTCACATACGAAACCTGGCTGCGGGTCCAGGGCAGCAGGAGGTTGCGGTGCCACTTCACGTCCTCGTACTGCTCGATGACCAGGGAGCGGACGGCGACGTCGGGCGAGCCGGACTCCTCGATGGCCACGGCCACCGCGAGGTTCGACGGGCCGGCGCCGATCATCAGGACATCCACGTCGTGGACAGACACGGGCGAACCTTTCTTGACGGGGGTGGCGCGTCGGGGGTGACGCGCCACCCGGCCGTCGGGCGACGAGTTACCTGCTGACGGTCACGGTGAAGAAGTCGAGCTCGCGGAACAGGGTCGGCTTCACGTTGTGCAGCCGCGACGACCAGGCCGCGGTCGCCGCCTGGTACCAGATCGGAATGGTCTGCATGTCCTGCAACGCCACCCGCTCCGCCTGCTGGTAGAGCGAGTCCGCCAGCTCTAGGTTCGGTGCGGCGTCGGCCTGCGCAAGCAGATCGTCGACCTGCTTGTTGGAGTACTGGCCGACATTGGACGCGCCGTTGGTGCGGAACAATGGGTTGAGAAAGTTCTCGATGGACGGGTAGCCGGCGACCCAGGCGGTGCGGTAGACCGCGTGGATGGATTTCTGGTTGAGGGCGTTGCGGAACGCGCCCAGAGTGGTCTGCGGCTGGAACACGCACGGATGGTTCAGCGTCCGCTGGATGGACTGGCAGACGACCTCCACCCATTCCCGGTTACCCGAGTCCACGTTCGAGGTCAGAACGATGGTCCCTTGGAAGCCGGTCGCGTCGAACAGCTGCTTGGCCTTCTGCGGCTGGTAGGTGCACAACTCGCCGCACTGGCCGGGGATGTAGCCCTGCGCGTTCGGCGACACCAGGCCGTCGGCGGGCTGCCGGGCGCCGTTGAAGATCTGCTTGATCAGGGCCGGCCGGTCGATGGCCATGGAGATCGCCTGGCGCAGCCGCGGGTCCGCGTAGCGCGAGTCGAACATCGGGAAGGCGATCGCCTGGTAGCCGAGGTACTTGTACGAGGTCCGGCGCGACGGCGGCAGATCCCGGGCGATCCGGTTGCCCTGCGTGGTGTCCCACGGCGTGAAGGACAGGAAGTCGAGCTTGTCGGCCAGCACGTCGGCGTATGCCTTGTCCAGGTCCGTGTAGAAGCGGTAGTCGATGCCGCCGATCTTCGGTTTCTGCGCGCCGCCGTATCCGTCGAACCGCTTGACGAGGAGGTCCTTGCCCGGGGTGTAGGAGACGAACTCGAACGGCCCGTCGCCCACCGGGTGTGCCTCGTAGGCCTTGCGGTCGGCGAAGAAGCTCGCCGGCATCGGGTAGAACGCCGCGTAGCCGAGGCTCAGGCCGAACTGCGCGAACGGCGCGTTCAGCGTCACGGTGAACGTCTGGTCATTGATGATCTTCAAGCCGGACATCGTCGTGGCCGCGGGCAGGGCGGCCGGCTGCTTTCCGTCCGGGGTGGTGTTGTTGACCTGGTCGTAGCCCTGGATGTGCACCATGTAGCTGGCGCTTTTCATCAGGTTCGGGGAGTACGCGGTGTAGTTCCACGCGTCGACGAAGCTTCGCGCGGTCACCGGGGTGCCGTCCTGGAACTTCCAGTCCGGCTTGATCTTGATGGTCCAGAACTTGGAGTCCGCGGTGGTGATCGACTCGGCGACCGCGTTGCGCGGGGCGGCGGTCGCGGGATCGTAGTCGATCAGGCCGCGGAACAACGCGCCGAGAACGCTGATGCCGCCGACCTCGGTGGTATCACCCGGCACGAGCGCGTTCGCCGGCTCGGTCTCGCTGTAGCTGATGATCGCGTCGGTGTCGGTTCCGGCAGCGATGGCGCGCGGCGCAGCGCTGCTGCCGCTGGTGCATGCGCTGAGCGCCAAGCCCAGCACGGTGGCCGCGCACACGGCGGCCGCCAGTTTTCGCATCGCTCTCTTCTCTCGGTGAGGGTTTCGGCGAATCCGGGGCGGATTTTCGGGGCGGATCAACGCTGGGGCGGCGTGATGCCGAGTGCCAGCGGGAACGACGGCCGGCCGCCGAGTAGGTGGGCGCCGGCGGTTTGCAGGATGCGGTCCTGCGCGACGATGTGCTGGCACATCGTCGTGGTGTCGCGCAGCCAGCGGTCCAGCGGCGAGGGCCGGTAGATCGCAGAGGTTTGCAGCAGGTCGTAGAGACGGGTCACGATCGACCGGGCGGTGCGGAACGCGTGCCGCCGGGACAACGGCAGGGCGGCTCGTTCCAGCGCGGTCAGGTCGTCGAGCGTTGCGCCGGTGACCAGGACTTCTTGCTGCCGGCGCAGTGCGCCGTACACGCCGTGGCGGGTGGCGGCGAAGTCGGCTTCGCAGTCGGCCAGGGTGACCTGGGTGCGATAGTCGTCCAGCCGGCCCGCGGCGATGGCCGTTTCCCTGGCGTGGTCGAGCGCGGCGCGAGCGGTGCCGAGCGCCACACCCGGCATGTTGCGCATGTGCACTTCGGGTTGGGCCAGCGCGTGCGGTCCACCGCGGATGTCCGCGAAGGTGAACGCGCGTTCCCCGGGCACGAAGACGTCGGTGATCGTGTAGTCACAGCTGCCGCTGCCGGCCAGACCGGTGGTGTACCAGGTGTCGATCACCTCGACGTCCGACCTGGGCACCATCAGCAGGATCGAGCCGTGCGG
Organism: Actinocrinis sp.; assembly: GCF_035946395.1. Lineage (NCBI taxonomy): Bacteria > Bacillati > Actinomycetota > Actinomycetes > Catenulisporales > Actinospicaceae > Actinocrinis > Actinocrinis sp. The sequence continues at coordinate 3,457 of NZ_DASYZI010000012.1, read as the reverse complement.
TATTCCGGGGGGACCGGGCTCGGGCACCCCGTCGCGGTAGCGGAAGGCCCCGGAGATCACCCAGTCGGCATGCGTGACGCCGCTGCCGAACTGCCAGTGCCCGGTGAGCCGGAAGCCACCCGGGACCAGCTGCGCGCGACCGCTGGGAAACAGCAACCCGGCGGTCACCAGGTCCAGGGTGGGGAACATCTGTTTGGCGACATCCCGGTCCAGGAACGAGGCGTACAGACCGGTGTCCGACCCGATCATGGCGCACCAGCCGGCCGCGGGGTCACCGTAGGAGAGGGCTTCGATCACCTCGGTCTGCTCGATCGAGCTGAGCTCCGGGCCTCCCCAGTCGCGGGCGAACCCCATCCGGAAGACTCCGGTGGCACGCAGCGACTCGACCACGTCGGGCGGCAGCCGCCGTGCCCGTTCGATCTCGTCGCCGCGTTCGCGCAGCACGGGGGCGAGCGCCCGGGCGCGGGCCAGGATCTCGGCGGCGTTCGCGGGCGCAGCCGTCGTCTCGCCGCGACCCGCGTCCCGCAGTCCGGCCGCAGTCATCGAGCATCACTCCCTCACGAGCTTCGCGTTGCCGGCGACGGATTCGTCCCGGCTGCTAGGAAGTGATTTAAGCCAGCGAACAAATTGACGGGAACCCTTGGTCGCCAGAAACAATCAAATGAGTTCAAAAGCGGATCAAGGCAATGACTTCGCTCCGGCAATGTATTTCAGTAAAATACGATATCTGCCATCTTTGACACCTGGTGGCACGCGCATGGACCCGCATTGCCCGCGCCGGGAGTATGGAGGGATATCACGAGTTGATTCTCTTGTAAATTCAACCCTCCCATTCAACGGCCCGAGCCATTGCAATGAGAATCGACGACTCATTGGGAGGCATCGCCGTGACTGTGACCACCGATAAGCCTGTGGGTGTTCTGGCCGTACTGCGTCGAACCCCGGTGCCGGTGCGCTATCTGCTCGGCGGAGTACTGGTCAACCAGCTCGGCGCGTTCGTCCAGACGTTCATGGTGCTGTACCTGGTCTTTCGCGGTTTCTCCGCGGGGCACGCCGGCGCCGCGGTCGCCGCCTTCAGCGTCGGACTCGTGCTGGGCGGGTTCGTCGGCGGGGAAATGGTCCAGCTGATCGGCCCGCGCGGCACCATCACCGCCGCGATGCTCGCCTCCGCCGTGTTCCTCACCATGGTGCCGCTGTTCGGCCGGCCCGGACACTTCGGCCCGCTGCTCGCCACCCTGCTGCTTGCCGGGCTCGCGAGCCAGAGCTACCGCCCCGCCGCGGCCATGCTGTTAAGCGACCTGATGCCAGCGGATATCCGTGTCATGGGCTTTTCCATGATGCGCATCGCGTTGAATCTCGGCGCCGCGCTCAGTCCGCTGATCGCCTCAGGCTTGATTCTGCTGAACTGGAATCTTTTGCTGTGGTTCGACGGTGCGACCGCGCTGGCCTATGCGATACTCGCTCGCTGGCTGTTGCCCGACGTGCGGGTCGATCGCGGGGCTCCCGACGCGGCCGTTCCGGCGAAAATCAGCACTCGCGCCGCGTACGGGACTTTGTTGCGGGACGGGCGTTTCTGGTTCTTCCTCGCCTCGGTGATGATCGGCACGGTCATTTACGTCCAGTACACGATCGCTCTCCCCCTGAAAATCAGCTCCGAAGAAAAATCGACCGGCCTTTACAGCGCGATACTGGTCACGGCGTCGACCGTGCTGATCCTCTGCGAACTGAAGATCACCACGTATGTCGCCCGCTGGCCCGGCCACGTCGCGGCGACGGTGGGCACCGTGCTGATGGGGCTTGGTGTGGCCGGCTTCGCGGTCAGCGGCGGCTCGGCCGTGGCGCTGATCGCGTGCACGATCGTGTTCGTCTTCGGAATCATGGTCAACGGGCCGACCATGTTCGCCTATCCCGCGACGTTTCCCGCGCAGGTCAAGGCCCGTTACATCAGCGCTCATCAGGCCACGTTCGGTTTGGGGCTGGCGGTGGGGCCGTTGTTCGGCGTCGCCGCGTGGATAGGGCTGGGCAACGGCGTCTGGTGGCTGTGCGGCGGACTGAGCCTGGTGGCTGCCCTTTGCGCCTTGCTCGGGATGAAACCAAGCGCCAAGGCAGCCGCGTACGAAAGGTAGGCTCGCATGAGCAACATCCGTCAGGTTTCCGGTGACGAGCGGTTGCACACCGCCTTCACCCTTTACCCCTATGCCTTCGACAAGACGCCGGCCGCCGACGCGGCAGGGGAACTACGGGACAGCCTGCGGTTTCACGAAGGCAACCACACCCTGGTCGTCGAGGAAGGCGGCCGAACGCTCGCCACCGCGTCAGGGATCCCGACACACCAGAACCTGCGCGGATCCGTCGTGCGCATGGCGGGGATCGCCTGGGTCGCAACCCATCCCGACGCTCGACGTCAAGGTCATAGCAGCCGGCTGATGCACCGGCTTCACCGCGACATGCTTGATACGGGGCATCTGCTGGCCGCGCTCTACCCGTTTCATCCGTCGTTCTATGAAAAACTGGGCTACGTCGGACTGCTGCTCAACCGTACGGTGACGCTCTCGCCTCAAGGACTGGCGCCGCTGCTGAACGTCGCACTCCCGGGCGAGGTGCGCCGACAGGACATTCGGGACGGCTTCGAGGTCTATCGCGCATTCCAGCGGCGCCTCTTGTCGGAACGGCACGGGTTCATGTTCACACCCGACTACCGGGCCGCCCGGATACTCGACCCCGCCGACCGCTGGCTCGCCACGGCCACGGTCGACGGCGAAGTGGCCGGACTGCTGACGTATTACATCGATGGCTACGGCGGCTGTCTGCACGCCGACGAACTGCTCTACACCAGCGCGCTCGGGCGGGCGCTGCTGCTGCGGTTCCTCGCCCAGCACGCGTACCAGGTTTCTCAGGTCACGATCACCGTCGCGCCCGACGAGTTTCCTGAAACCTGGGCGCCCAGTCTCGCCGTGCGGACCGTCACCGAAGCCTCGTTCCCCACCTCGCCGCCCCTGATGGGGCGGCTGCTGTCGATGGACGCGCTTCAGGGTGTGCGTTGCGGCCCGGGGCGGGTAGAGATCGAGGCGGTGGGAGACCAGCTTCTCGCGGGACGATACCTGCTGGACGGCACCGGGGGGTCGATCGACGTGGCTGCCGCTGGGAGGGGTGGCGAGAAAGCCACCCTCACTGCCGCAGGGCTCTGCGCTCTCGCCTATGGCGTCCTGGACCCGCTCGACGTTGTCGCGCGCGGCCTGGGCGAGATGTCGCAAGGCGCGGTGGTCCAACTGCGCGAGCTCCTGCCCCGGCGCGCCCCACACGCCTTCGGCAAAGGTTAGGGTTCATCGTGAAACAACTACTCGTTTGGCTGTGGAGCAAGTACGTTTTCTGCTATGACTCCCGCCATGGAGGCCCTGGCCCGGCGCTATGAGGCGATCCATCCGCATCTGAACGAGCGCCAGCGCCGGCTATGGCT
>NZ_DASYZI010000011.1:0-25084 GCF_035946395.1 Actinocrinis sp. | reverse complement strand
GCCGGACTTCGACGAGGTCGTGCTGCTCTACGACCGCGAGATGGACCCCGACTACCAGCTGCTGGCCCGCGTCCTGTCGGCGCGCGGAGTGAGCGTGCGCCGCGTGCCGATCGGCCGCGTGCCCATCGACGGCGCGATCCGCTCGGCCCGGCACGGCGACTGGCGCGGCCTGGAGGCGAGCACGCTGATCGACGCCGCGGCCGCCGAGCACGGCACCGACGTGCTGCGGCTGGGCATGCGGCTGTACTTCATCGCCGCGCTCGGACCCGGACAGAGCCAGTCGTTCCGGGAGGAGCAGCTGCGGCAGAGCCTGCGGCGCGCGGCGCGGCTGCTGAACGCCGACCGGCCCGCGCAGGCTCCGGATCCGACCGGGCAGCTGGCACGCCACCGCGGCGACCATGCGTACGTCGACCCCTACCGGCTGACGACCAGCCTGCTGGCGAAGTACCGGCCCGCGCCGGCCTCCGACCTGCTGGCGGCGGTGTTCCTGTGACCGTGACCCAGCTCGAACTACGTGACCACGCGTGGACGCGCCTGCGCCGTGCCCGCCCCGATCTGGCCCCGCCCGGCCAGGACGGCGCGGACGACATGAGCGCGCTGCTCGCGGCTCGCGAGCGTGTCGCCGAGGCGGCAGACGGTGACGAGGCGTATCTGGCCGTCGCCGTGGTGCGGCGCTTCGAACCGGCGAACTGGATCCGCGACACCTGCCGGTTCGCGCTCGGCTTGACGCCCGACCAGGCGGCGGCCTGGCGCCATGCCTTCACCCGCACCGTCTTCCTGGCGGGCAATCCAGGCAACCTGGGCGACCGGTTCGCCTTCGATCACGTCGCCGAGGACGGTTCGTCCGCCTGGTTCGGCCCGGCGCCGGTGTCGGCCAGCGCCGGAATACGCCGCCTGCTCAAGCTCTTCCAGGCCGCCGCCCCGCTGTCCGCCGCGCAGCCGACGACGATTCGAATTCCGGCGCCTCAGACTGTGCTGTCTCGAACCGCACTGTCTCAAACCGCACTGCCTCGAACTGCATCATCTCAAAATGTATCGTCTCAAAATGCAGTCGCTCGAAATACACTGCCTCGAATCCTCCCCGCAGGCCGCACCGCCCGCCCGAGCATCCATCGCGACCTGCACATGGTCACGGTCGGCGTGCAACTGCACCAAGTCCTCGTACACCTGCATCACCTGCTCGCAGAGGCCGCTATGGACGGACTCATTGCTCCCGGCGACCTCCTCACGCTGCGCCCCGTGCCCTGCCTCGTCGGCGTCAGCACGCCGTTCGCGGCGATACGCGTCGATGTCGATCCGACGCTCCCGGACAGGCTCCGTGCCTACGCTGCCCTGACCGAGGAGACCGTCGCCGAGTCGGCCCAGATCTAGAAAGCACTGTATGTCCGTGTCAACGCATGACCGCACTCTCACCTCCACTCGCATTCACCTCGGCATCTTCGGCACTCCCGCGCTGGCCGCCGACATCCTGCGTAATGCCGGCCACCCCGAAGAGCAGTGCTGGCACCCTTACGTGGTCGCTGATCCATTCCGGGAACTACGCGCCGGCGAGACCGATGTCATGATCATCAGGTATTCCGTTCAGGATGCCGACCTCGCCGTCAGCGGCACGGTGGCTGACGACCCGCGTGCAGCCCTGCTCGGTGCGCACCACCCGCTGGCCGGGCGTGACAGCGTCACCCTGGACGACCTCGCCGACTATGAGGCCTTTGACACGCCCGGCGTGTTCCCGGCCGACGTCTGGGACAAGATCGTGCCTCCGTTCACCGGCACCGGCCGCCCGATCCGCCGTGGACACCGGATGACCACGTTCGACCGGCTCGTCGAGATACTCACCGACACCGACTGCGTCCACCTCTCGTTCTCGTCGCTGCACACGGTCGCTCCACCCGAGATCGCGGTCGTGCCGATCAGCGACCTGCCGCCTGCCCCGGTGACCCTCTGCTGGCTGCGCGACGCCGATCTGCCCGAGCACGTGACGCAGTTCATCACCGACGCGGAAGCCGGGTACCGGAAATGGCAGGCCGCCAAATGACAGAGCACCGAATGGCAGAGCGTCAGAACACCCCTCCGATCGTGCTGCTGCACGCCCTCGGCGTCGACGCGTCCATGTGGGACGCGACCCGCCAGGTGCTCGAAGAGTCGGGGCACACCGCGCTCGCCCCCGATCTGCGCGGCTTCGGATCAGCGCCGCTGGGCGAGGAACCGCCGTCGCTGGACGTATCCGTCGACGACCTCGCCCGCCTGCTGGATCAGCACCGCATCGAGCGTGCCGTCATCGCCGGGTGTTCGATGGGCGGCTACGTGGCCATGGGATTCCTGGCACGTCACCGGGACCGCGTGCAGGCTCTCGCCCTGCTCTCGACTCGCGCTCGGGCCGACGAACCCGCCGAGAAGGACGGCCGCGAGATGTTCGCGACCCTGATGGCCACGCCGGATCGCGCGGCCGGCGTGATCGCCGCGGCCTCGCTGAAACTGGTCGGCGCCACCACTCGCGCTCAGCGCTCCGACGTGTTCGAACGCGTCCGCGCGCTGGCCGCCGAATCCGCCCCGGCGTCACTCGCCTGGGCCCAGCGAGCGATCGCGGCCCGCCCCGACTTCGTCCCGGCACTGCGCGCCGCCACGGTTCCCGCCCTGGTTCTGGCCGGAACCGAGGACGAGCTGATCTCGGCGCAAGACCATCGCCAAATCGCCGAGGCGCTACCGCAGGGCCGCGTCACCTGGCTCGACGGCGTCGGCCACCTGCCTCCGATGGAATCCCCGGACCGTGTCGCCGCCGAGCTGAGCCGACTCATCGACGAAACCCGCTGATTCGCATGGCGACCCATCACGAACGCGACCGGGGAAGCCAGGGGAGCGAAGGCGACCAGCGCCGGAGCTCCTGGGGCTTCGCGGTGTCCTCCACCGGGCTCGACTTCACCGAGCACACGATCGTCAGCGCGCACTTCGAAGCCTGTCGCGGCGCGTATGCCCATCTGCTCGGGCAGGTGGGCATACAGCCGGGATGGCACGTACTCGACGCGGGTTGCGGCAATGGAGACTTCCTGCCCTGGCTGGCCGAACTCGTCGGCCCGCACGGCAGCGTCAACGCCGTCGACCTCGCCGAGGAGAACGTGAAGGCCGCCACCGAGGGCCTGAACCAATGGCGGCAGCCGTGCCCCGTGGACATCCGGCACGGCGACTTGTTGCGCCTGCCCTATGCCGACGCGTCGTTCGATGCCGCTTGGTGCGCGAACACCGTCCAGTACCTCGACGACGACGCACTCGCCGCAGCGCTTGCCGAACTGCGGCGCGTGGTCCGGCCGGGCGGAGTCGTCGCGGTCAAGGACCTCGATGCGCATCTGGTTACCGCGCGGCCCGGCGACCCGTACCTGTTCGCCGACTTCTTCCGCGCCGCCAGCGCCGTCCCCGGCTACGCCCGCCAACTGCTCCGTTCGCGTGACCTCTACCGATATCTCAAGCGCGCGGGCCTGGTGAACATCCGACAGCAGACCGTCCTGATCGAGCACTACGCCCCGCTCACGCCGCAGGCACACGCTTTCTACGGCCCCTCGTGCGCGACACTTGCCGGGCAGGCGCTGAGCCTGGGTCTTGACGAGCAGTGGCGGGCATTCACCGAGCCGAACAGCCCCGAGAATCCGCTCAATCACCCGGACGGGTACGTCAGCGAAGGAAATGTCCTGGCGATCGGAACCGTGCCCGAGCGAGTGACGCGACCCCTGTAGCCCGGCAATTCAGTAATCAGTAATAGTGCCGCAGGCTGGGCCAGATCTGTGACCAGGGCGGTAACGGCCACAGTCGCCACCCCGCACAGCATGGCGGCCACCCGCAACCCGGCCGGACTGCTGCCGAACACAGCCGTCGAGACCCGGCCGATCAGAGGCGTCAACGGGGGCTGATCCACGTACCCCCACGCGAGCCGCTTTCCGGCCGCCAGGAAATACAGCTCGTCGCGGTGAAAGCCGTAGCCGTCGGACAGGATCGTTAGTACCAGGGCCTGTACGAACAGGACGGCCGCGACCGGCCCGCGAGCGAAGCCCGGCAACTCCTCGCGTCGCGCCGCCGACGCTTCGAGAACGCTCATCCGCCACCCTCCCCGTACGCTGGCAACAGCTTCACACACGCACTACCCGCCGCAACAGACGTCTGTGGTGATTGGGAGGCACAGGCGGGCAGGTGGCAGGTTTGTGCTCAGCCGAGCAGATACGTGGCCAGATATCCGAGCGCGTTGGCGGCCAAGCGCAGCCCCATCGGTGCAAGCAGACTCCTGCTTCGCAGGCGCAGTTCGGCGCCCTGACCAGCTCCATGACCAGGTAAGCACCCTTGGACGGCTTCGGCCACTGCTTCGGCGCCCCGTCGACCGCAGCGTGGGCGGCAATCGCCGAGCCGGGCACCTGGAGCGGTGCGGGCACCGACCGGCTAGAGCAGTTGCTCGCCGAGGAAGCGCGCTGCAAGGTCGGCCTTCGCCGCTGGGATGCGGCCGTTTGGGTGATCGCGGCCATCAGGGTGATTTTGGCAGGCGACGGTAAGCGGTGAACGCGATGTTCCCCGCTCACCCGCACAGAGTAGTGTTCGGGTCACTGCTCGGCAGCGGGGTAGCAAGGACGCCATAGCCGTAGGCGCGCGACAGCGTTGGCGCGCAACTCGCTGTGGAGGCTGCGATGAACTTTCCACTGCTCGACTCGTTCCTGACGATGCTGTGGTTCTTCCTGTGGGTGATGTGGCTGTTCCTGCTGTTCCGGGTCGTGCTCGACATCTTCCGCGATGACGACCTCAGCGGCGCGGCCAAGGCCGCCTGGCTCATCTTCATCCTGGTGTTGCCCTTCCTCGGCGTCCTGGTGTACCTCATCGTGCGCGGTAGCAGCATGGGCGCACGCGCCGTCGCCGAGGCGCACGCGCGCCAGGAAGCCATCGACGACTACATCCGCACCACGGCGGCCGGCGGCACAGGCCCGGCCGACGAGTTGTCCAGGCTCGCAGCCCTCAGGGCAGACGGCACGCTGAACGAGCAGGAGTTCCAGCAGGCCAAGGCGAAACTCCTGGCGTGAATCGAACTGACGGTTGAATGCGTACTCTGTTTTTGTGCCGATCGAGCCGACAGAGCCCGCGGACGCCGCCCCCGTGCCGGCAGAGTCTGCCGACGTGGTCTTCCCCACGAAGCTGTTGGGCCACCGCACCGGCACGCGCCGCGAGGAAGGCGGCAGTAGCAGTTACTACGTCGACGTGGACACCTACACGGCGCATCCGATCCCGGTCACCCGCCCGGCGACCGGTCATGCGAGGGTTTCGCTGCGATGCGAGAGCTGCGGTGAAACGGTGCAACTGACTCTGTGGGCCAGGGGTGCGCGACGCAGGATCAGCATGCGGCGGTGGATGGTGTTCGGCGCCGTCTCCGCAGTGCTGTGGTCCCTGGCCGGAGTGCTCTTGAGCGGAGTGCTCTTGAGCCGGGCACGCGCCCCGAGTTCGCCGCTGGTCATCGCCGTGGCGCTGCTCGGTTCGATATGGCTGCTGGTGCTTGTGTTCGCGGCGACGATCTCGTCCGGTACGCGGAGCGTGGATGACGATGGTGATTGGGTCGACTATGACGGACCTTCCGCCGACCATCATCTGCTGTGGCCCGGGCAGAGTGAGGTGATGTGGACTTACGTGGAGGGTTCCGGTTAGTCCCGTCCCCGCACGTCGTTGTATAAGTGGAGGGGCAATCGGGGAATTTCGGGTGATTCTCGGTGCCGAGTAAGGCTATTGCTCGATGTGAGCTCGGATTGCGCCGGTCCGCGTATCGCTCGATATCGCTCGCCCGGGTGACCTGCGGAGGATGGGGCTAGGGGCTAGTGATGGCGCGCTGGCGTTGCCCGCCGTGGTCGCCGCGTGTGGCCCCTGCGGCAGTGCGCGGGAGCCACACACGGCGACCAGTGATCAGTGATCTGCGATCAGTGGCCTGAGGTGTTCGTGGCCCACAGGGCAGCGCCGGACGCGCTGTAGACCACCAGGTTGCCGTCGTTCTGCAATACCAGCCGGGCGCCGTTGTTGCCGGCCGTGTTGCTGGCCCACACCGCCGCTCCCGCCGAGGTGTAGAGCACGAAGTTGCCGTCGCCCTGCATGATCGCCTTCACCGCCGCCTTGCCGATGGTGTTCGAGGCCCACAGCACCGTGCCGCCCATGTAGAGCACCAGGTTGCCGTCTGCCTGCATGGTCAGCGAGAAGCGGCCGTCGCAGGAGACGAGCGACTGGTTCACGGCCAGGGACTGGTTCGCGGTCAGCGTGCCGCAGGCGGCGGAGCCGGTGCAGCTCGACGGAGCCGCCGTGCCCGCCGGGATCGCACCCGCGACCATGCTCCACTGCGCGAGCGTCGCCGGTTGAAGGCTCGGCGCCGCGCAGACTCCGCCGTTGACCGCGACCTGCGGCACGACCGCTCCGCCGGCGTTCGTCAGATGGTAGCTTCCCGCGTTCAAGCCGAGCCCTGCGATATAGAACGTCACCGCGCTGCTGTAAGAGGTCGATGACGTGACGTCCGCGAGCGTGATGGTCGCGCTCGTGTGGGTGGACGCCACGGCGGGCACGACTTGCAGCACGCCGCTGTTCGCGAGCGTCGCGTATGCGGGTGCGTACTGGGCCGTCTGCGAACCCGAGGTCAGCAGCGTGCCGCCGGCCGCCTTGTAGGCGTTGAGGTTCGCGTCGGTGCCGTTCATCGGCAGGACCGCCTTGTACGCCGACAGTTTCACCGTGCCGTTGTTCACCTCTTGACTGGTGACGACGGCGAAACCTGCCTGGTACGAGTCCCACAGGCTGGTGATGGCGTCCTCCATCGACGTCACGGCGCCGCCGGAGGTGTTGCCGTAGGCCTGGGAGAAGTCCAGGTACACGGCGGCAGGCTGCTGCGGGTAGGAGCCTGAGATGCCTTGCAGGGTACTGACCCAACGGGTGTAGATCGGCCAGCCGACGACGTCCTTCTGCGTGCCGTCGTGGATGAAGAAGTCCTCTCCGCCGCCCTCGGGCATGCCCATCGCGTAGTTGGACAGCCACTGCACGGCCTGCGCGGCGAGCTGGGTGCTGTCGCCCGGCGCGGTCCACTCCTGCGCCAGCGCGACACCGTAGGCGCGGGCCAGGCTGCCAAAGGTCAGCGCCAGGCCGGGGGACTGCGCCGCGTCGACGACGACTGTGACCGTGTACTGCTTGGCCAGGGTGAAGAAGATGTCCGGGATGTTGGCGTAGTCGACCGCGTTGCCGAAGTGGCCGCCGAAGTAGTAGTACAGCGGCGTGCCGGTCACCGCGCGCACCGCCGCGGTGAGGCGGCCGTAGGTGTCCTGCACGCTCCAGGCGCGGAACGCCTGGTAGACACCCCACAGCGACTGGCCGGGAGTCGCGGCGGGCACCTGGGAGAAAGCGGTGTACGAGGTCCCGTTGCGCGAGTTGAACGCGCTGATCGTGCCGTAGGTGTTCGGCAGATAGGCGTTGTGGAACTCGTTGACGTCGACGCTCGCCCAGCCGGAGGCCCCGCCGCCGTAGTCCCACTGCGCGTCGAGGAATCCGTAGTCGAGGATGCTGCCGCCGTAGCCGGCGCCGGTGTCGATGTGCTTGACCGTGCTGGTGACGTAGTTGAAGTAAGCCGGCTGATCCGTCGGGTCCCACCAGGCCGGCGCCGTGCTCTGCGCGCCGTTGCCGGCGACCTCGTGGCTGGTGACCCAGGAGGCCGGGCTGCCGCCCCAGCCGGAGTACCAGAAGATCGGCACGAGCTTGAACCCGGCCGCCGCGGCGTTGGCCAGTTCCTGGTCCAGTTCGGTGAAGTCGAACGAGCCGTTGGACGGCTCGATCGTGTTCCAGGGCAGATCGATCTCCGCGGTGTTCAGGCCGGCGGCCTTCAGCGCGGCGAAGCTCGACTGCGACCACGCGGCGCCGTTGTCGTCGAACTGCAACTGCGTGGCCCACATCGTGCTCTGCGAAATCGTGCTCTGCGAAGCCTGCGCCCCGGTGCCGGCCGCCGTCGTGAGCGACCCGGCCGCCACCGCGGCCACGGCGGCGATCAGGGCCGGGACACGCTTGCGCGAGCGGCCCGCGCCGTGCGGCCGTGTTGTCGTCGTTCTCATCCTGAGATGCCTTTCCCGTGGCGCCGCACGTTGCTCCACACGGAAACATCCGATGACCGCCCTAGCATTGACCCGTGCCCCGCGCGGGTCAATAGCTCACTCGGCGTCGGCGACGATCGATCCGACCCGCTCCCCGAGTCCGGGATCGCGACGAGTGAGTACGAGCGCGTATGCCACTGCCGCGACCAGAATCCCCAGCGCCAGGTACGGGAACCAGTCGTACGGCGTGGCCTGGCCGGGCTTGGCCAGGTAGTAGAGCGGGACGATGATCGCCACGGCTCCCAGCGCCGGCAGCACGACGTGCCGCACGACGCCGAACTCGTCGCGGTGGTACCGGCGGTAGTAGAACGGCAGCGCGATGTTCGAGGCCAGATACACAAGCAGGATCAGGATGGTGCCCATCGTCGAGGACTCGGCGAAGAAGCTCACCGGATCCATCGCCCCGGCGTGCCCCAGCAGGTGGCCGAGGCCCCAGCCGCCGATGATCAGGACGGCGGTGGCCACGAACACGATGATCGCGTTGGTGGGCGTGCGCCGGGTCGGGTGCACGCGGCCGAGGAAGGCCGGCAGCAGGCCCTCGCGTCCGGCGTTGAACAGCAGCCGGGTCTGCGAGTTGGTGCCGGCGATCAGGGAGCCGAGGGTCGAGGTCAGTCCGGCCAGGTAGGCGAAGAACGCCAGCACTCCCAGGGTTTGGTGGGCCACGTCGACGAAGGGGACGCTGGAGGCGCCCACCTTGCCCACGTCATAACCGAAGCCTGAGACCGTCGCGTAGGCGAACAGCACGTAGCTCACCGACATGATCGCGACCGAGGAGAACACGGCGCGCCCGACGTTGCGCCGCGGGTTCTCGCTCTCCTCGGCCAGCGCCGCGGAGTTCTCCCAGCCGATGAACAGGTACACCGCGAGCGGGAATCCCGCGGCCAGACCGGACATCCCGTTGTTGATGTGGCTGGGCAGGAACGGCGTGATCGACAGGTGGCCGCCCTGCTTGCCGATCGCGGCGATCGAGACCACGACCAGCACGAGCATCTCCACCGCGAACAGCAGACCGGCGACCCTGGTGGAGACCGCGACTCCCCGCACGATCAGCACGACCGACCCGGCGGTGAGCAGCAGGGTCCAGATGATCCACGGGACGTTCCAGCCCAGGTAGTAGTTGAGCGTCGTTTCGAGGAAGCCGCCTGAGATGGTGACGACCGAGGAGATCGCGATGATGTAGCCGAAGGCGACGAGCAGCGACGTGGTCACCGCGCTGGTCGGCCCGAACGTCTTTCCGATGAAGGTGATGAAGCCGCCGGCCGACGGGTGCGCCCGGGAGAACTGCGACAGCGTGTTGCCGAGCAGGGCGACCGTGATCCCGGCGGCCACGATCGTCAGCGGAGAGGCCACACCGGCCGTGGTGGCCAGGAATGCGAACCCGAAGTAGAAGCTCATCGCCGGGCCGATGTTGGCCATCGTGGAGCTGGCGATGTCCAGCAGGCCCAGCGCGCCGCCGCGCAGGCGCTGCTGCTGTGGTCCGCTGTCGGCGGACTCGCCGGACAGGACGGGCACCGGTCCGGAACCGGGCTTGGCCATCGCAGTACTCCTCAATAGCCGGCGCGCATCGCGTCAGCGTCGCTCTCAATGCCCTGTTCCCGGAACAACCGGTGACGGCGACCGTAATTCAAGGCGACCGGATAGGCAAGAGCGCATATCGCCATCGGAAGGCGAAGACAGCGGGCTGCTGCGGCAAGATCAAGACAACGTTGCATCACTGAGTGTTCAGCCAGTGTGCGGAGTCATAGCATTGCAGTCATAGCGTTACGGGGCGTAGCGTCGCCGGTGCGCGGCAATTCGGTTCACCGGTGACCAAATCGGAGGGAAGTCGTGGCAGGGTATCGGCCCGCGTGGGTGCCGGACGAGGTCGATATAGAGCGACCCTCGGCGGCCCGGATGTACGACTACTACCTCGGTGGTTCGCACAACCTCGCGGCGGACCGCGCGATGGCGAGGCAGACGATGCAGGTATGGCCGGATGTGCGGTTCGTGGCGCGCGCGAATCGGGCGTATCTGCGACGTGCGGTGACTTACGTCGCCGAGATGGGCGTGGAGCAGTTTCTCGATCTGGGCTCCGGGATCCCGACGGCCGGCAATGTGCACGAAGTGGCGCGAGCGGTGCGCCCCGCGGCGCGGACTGTGTACGTGGACGTGGATCCGGTCGCGGTGGCGCACAGCGCGGCGCTGCTTTCCGGCGTGGCCGGCACCGGTGTTCTGCACGCGGACATGCGCGACCCGCAGGCGGTACTCGATGACGCGATCGTGACCGGGCTGCTGGATTTCAGCCGCCCCATCGCGATTCTGATGATCTCGGTGCTGCCGTTCGTCATCGATGACGACCACCCCGCGCAGATCGTCGCCGATTACCGCGATGCCACGGTCCCGGGCTCCTACCTGGTGATAAGCCACGGCACCGACGAGTACATGGCGCCGACGCTGCAAGCCGCCTGGGAGGTCTACGAACGAGGCGGGTACTCGGTGACCACGCGCAGCCGGGCGCAGATCCTGGCCCTGATGGACGGATACGAGCTGGTGGAGCCGGGATTGGTCGACACGATCGCGTGGCGCCCCGACCCGGTGCTCGCAGGAGCAGACCCGCTCGGCGGCGACGTGGCCCGCTACTCGCAGCTGGCAGCCGTCGGCCGCCGCTTGTGACGGGAGTACCCGCGCGATCACCGGCTTCGCATTGGTGCGTGCGTGCCAGAGCTGTTCTTGTTTTGTCGTGACCGCTTCTCACAGGTCGGCGAGTTTCGGTTGGGCATTTTCACATTTTCGGTACAGGACGGGTTCGGCCCGGTACTGTGGTGGCCTGACAATTCCACGAATACGAATGCTGTCGGTCGGTGTGCCGTTCGCGGTTCGGCCGTGCGTGGGGAGCGTCCAGGTCGTTGCCACGGGTGTCCGGCTACGAGCTGCGAAGGAGGCCGTGTATCCGTGCTACCCGCGCGGCGCCTGCCAGGCAGATGGCGACAGTCTTGGTTGAGGTGTGGCAGAAGGCCGTGCCGCACGTCGGTGCGAGGCGGCGGCTCCTCCCGCCTCGTCGGGCGGAGTGCATGGCGGTGAGCGCCACTCCCATGCAGCTGGCCACGATGTGGGCGCGGGCGTTCGCGGCGGCGGGCGCCGACGCGACCGACCCGGTGGCGGCCCAGGCACTGCTGCACCAACTCGCCGCGCAAGTGCTCGAAGCCCCCGCCGCCGCGCAGCCGCTGCGCGAGATCGGGGTGACCGTGGGCCGCGCCTTGGTGGACGCGCACTACACGCACCCTGAGTCGATCTCGGCGAGCGTCGACGTGCTCGACCAGGCGCTGCCGGAGCACGTCGGCGCCAGCGCGCGCGCCGGTTTGTACGCCGGTCTGGCCGAGGGCTACGCGTATGCGCTGCGCGATCGCACCCAGTCGGAGCAGGAAGAGACGTTCCAGGCGGTGCTGGCGACGTACCGCAGCGGTGAGGCGCGGTTTCGCGCGGTCTTCCGCAACAGCACCCTGGGAATAGCGATCGCCGACCGCACCGGGCGGATCCTGGAGATCAACGCCCGTATGGCGGACATGCTCGGCACGCAGACCGCGACGGCGCGCGGCTGGGACATCAGGGAGCTGAAGGGGGCGACCGATCCCGCCGGGCGCTGGGCGGTGTTCGAGGACCTGATGACCGGCCGGCGGTTGCAGTACGGCGTCGACAAGCAGTTCATCCGGGACGACGGCACCGCCATCTGGACCAGGATGCGGGCGAACGGCGTGCGCGGCGCGAGCGGTGTCGTGGAACTGATCCTCGCCGTGTTCGAGGACATCACCGAGCGGCGCGAGATGAACCAGCGGCTGCTTTATCAGGCCACGCACGACGCGCTCACCGGCCTGCCGAACCGGGCGCTGCTGCTCGACCGGCTCGCCGCGCTGCTGCGCCGGGCCGGGACGCAGGACCGGGTCGGTCTGTGCTTCCTGGATCTGGACGGCTTCAAGTCGGTCAACGACACCTTCGGCCATCACGTCGGCGACCACCTGCTCACGGCGGTCGCCCGGCGGCTGAGCGCGACCGTGGATCCCGCGCGGCACCTGGTCGCCAGGATGGGCGGGGACGAGTTCGTGATCCTGGTGACGGACAGCGCCGGGACCGAGTCGGCCACCGACGTCGCCGACGCCGTGATCACGGCGCTGCGAAAGCCCGTCGTCGTGGACGGACGCGCGCTGACGGTCAGCGCCAGCATCGGCGTCGTCGAGCGCCCGCTCGCGGGTGCGCAGGCGACCGACCTGCTGCGCGACGCGGACGCGACGCTGTACTGGGCGAAGGGCGAGGGCAAGGCCCGTTGGAGCCTGTTCGACAAGCGGCGGCACAGCCGGCAGGCCGCGCGGCACGCGCTGGCGCACGCGCTGCCGGCCGCCATCGAGCGCGGGGAACTGTTCCTCGAATACCAGCCGATCGTCGCGCTGGCCGACGGCAGCACCCACGGCCTGGAAGCGCTGGTGCGCTGGAACCATCCGCAGCACGGCCTGCTCGCGCCGGGCCATTTCGTGCCCTTGGCCGAGGAGACCGGATCGATCGTCGAGCTGGGGCGCTGGGTGCTGCGCCAGGCCACGGCCGACGCCGCGACCTGGCCGTCGGCGCCCGGCGGCCGCCCGATCCCGGTGGCCGTCAACGTCGCGGTACGCCAGCTGCACGAACCCGGCCTGCGCGCCGACCTGGAGAACGCGCTGGCCGACGCGGGACTGCCCGCCGACCGGCTGCACCTGGAGATCACCGAAAGCGCGCTGATGAGCCCCGACGACGCGGGCCGCCCCGCGATCGAACTGCTGCATGCGCTCGCGGACCAAGGCATACGCATCGTCATCGACGATTTCGGCACCGGCTACTCGAACCTGGCCTACCTGCGCACGCTGCCCGCACACACCCTCAAGATCGACTCGTCGTTCGTCGCGGCGCTCGCCACCGACAGCGACGGCGCACACGAGCCGCGCCCGGCGCGCGCCATCGTGACCAGCCTGATCACGCTCGCCCACGCCTGCGGGATGACCGCGACCGCGGAGGGCGTCGAAACGCCGACCCAGGCCGACTGCCTCCGCTCACTCGGCGCCGAAACCGCGCAGGGCTTCCATTTCTCGCGCGCCGTTCCCGTAGGTCAGGTGCCCGCCACCATCAGGCGTCTCGTCCGAGCGGTCGACTAGCGGCCCCTGGCGGCCTCGAACAGCTTCCGGATGATCTCATCGCGCCCCGGTGTTGAACCGTGCGCCGTGCGCACGTGATCGGCGTTAGGGTGCGGGGTCGGGGCAAACCGGAAGGGGCGAGAAGTGACGATCGACGACGTGGACGTCCTCGGCGGCAGGTCCGAGCGCGGGCCGGGCCGGGAGGACGTCCTGGACAATCCGGTCTGGCACGCGCTGGCCGGCGATCACGCCGACGTGGCCGAGCGGGTCGGCCGCGCCGCGCGCTACCGGCCCGACGTCTCAGTCTTCGCAGGGCTCGATGATCTGGACGACGAGCGTGCGTGGGCCGACGCCGCCAGGCTCGCCGGCCCCGGCGGATCGATCGTGACGGCCGGCGTCAGCGCGCCGCCGGCGGGCTGGCAGACCAGGTTCAGCCTGCCCGGCGTGCAGATGGTGGCCACGGCACTGGAATCCGGACCGGATCCCGAGGCGGTGCGCCTCGGCCCCGCGGACGTGCCGGAGATGCTGGACCTGGTCGCCCGCACCGACCCCGGGCCGTTTCGCGAGCGCACCATCGAACTCGGCACGTATCTGGGCATCCGCCGCGACGGCGCGCTGGTGGCGATGGCGGGGGAGCGGCTCAGCCTGCCCGGATGGACCGAGGTCAGCGCGGTCTGCACCGATCCGGCGCATCGCGGCCGGGGACTCGCGGCGCGACTCGTGCGCGCCGTCGCCGCCGGCATCGAGGCGCGCGGGCGCACGCCGATCCTGCACGCGGCCGCCGCGAACGCCAACGCCATCCGGCTCTACGAGAAGCTCGGCTTCACCCTGCGCCGCCCGATCGTCTTCGCAGCCTTCGAACTGAGCTCCTAGCCGCTCGATCTCCCCCTGGAAGCAGGCTCCTGTCCAGCCTGCCGTTCGTGTGGGCATGCTTTCACCCCTCCCGGTCCGGATCGCGAGCTTCAGCTGACGGAGGAACCTGATCCGCGGCCGGGAGGAGGGCTGGAATGAGTGGGATGAGCGCATCACCGGCCCGCACCGGCGCCGGTAGGCGTCTACCCGACTGAGGGCGACCACGTCGTCGACTATCAAGTCGCGGTCGTCCCCACGTGCAACGTGATCAATATCGACCCCTGGCCGCCGGCGAACGAAGCGTCGGCGGTTCGGCGCTGGCTACGACGACATCACGGGTTGCGGCCGCGGCCGGCGCGAGCGCTCTGAATCACCGGCCCGATTCCCCATAAAGGACTGTTCGGATCTATCCTCTTATATCTTGACAGGTCGTGTGCTCCGCAGAACCTTGATAGCACGTTTCGATTCGTTCGAAAGGAGCCGTGCATGTCAGTGTTCCGTCGATTCCGCGCAGGCACGTTGGCCGGGGCGGTCGGCGCCCTGTTGCTCAGCGCTCTGACGGCCACACCCGCGGCGCACGCGGCGACGGTCAGCGACTGTTCGCAGTGGGGCGTCACCACGCTCCAATCGGGCGCGTACAAGTACCAGCAGAACGAATGGAACTCCACCGCCACGCAGTGCGCCTCGATCGACGACTCCACCGGAGCCTGGTCGATCACCCAGGCCAACTTCGGCCTGCCCACCAACGGCGCCCCCGCCACGTACCCGTCCAGCTACAAGGGCTGTCACTGGGGCAACTGCACCTCCGGCAGCGGCTTGCCGATCCAGGTCAGCCAGCTCAGTTCGGCCACGACGTCGGTGAACACCACACAGGTCGGCTCGGGCGCCTATGACGTGGCCTACGACATCTGGTTCAACTCGACGCCCACCACCAGCGGCCAGCCCGACGGCACGGAGCTGATGATCTGGCTGAACAGCCGCGGCGGCGTGCAGCCGTTCGGCTCGCAGACCGCCACGGCGAGCATCGACGGGATGAACTGGGCCGTGTGGACCGGGCAGCAGAGCTCGTGGAAGATCATCTCCTACCGGCTCAATCCCGGTGGCACCTCGTTCAGCAACCTGGACGTCAAGGCGCTGATCAATGACGCGGTCTCCCGCGGCTCGCTGAATCCCGCGCACTACCTGATCGACTCCGAGTTCGGCTTCGAGATCTGGCAGGGCGGCCAGGGCCTGGGCGTCACGTCGTACGCGTTCCAGGCGCAGGGCGGCGGTGGCGGCGGTGACACCTCGCCGCCCACCGCGCCGTCGAACCTCGCCGTGACCGGCACCTCCAGCAACTCGGTGTCGCTCTCCTGGGGCGCCTCCACCGACGACGTCGGCGTCACCGCGTACGACGTCTATCAGGGATCGACGGTCGTGGCCACGGTGACCGGCAATCCGCCGGCCACGTCCGCGACGGTGACCGGCCTGTCACCGAACACGACGTATTCGTTCACGGTGAAAGCCCGGGACGCCGCCGGCAACGTCTCGCAATCCTCGAACACGGTCGGCGCCACCACGTCCGGCTCGACCGGCGGCGGCGGGTCCTGGGCCATCTCGCTCCAGGCGATCTCCCCCAACCCGACGCACGTGGGCACGGTCACCAACGTCACGGTCGACTTCAAGAACACCGCCTCGACCTCGGCGAACAACGTGACCCTCACCGTCACGCTGGTGAACGCCTCCGGCGCCGCGGCGGGCTCGCAGAGCTGGTCGGGCCAGAACATCGCGTCACAGCAGACCCTCAACGAGACCTATTCGTGGAATCCGCCAGCCACCGGCGGTTACACCGTGCAGGCCACAGTCACCGACTCGGGCGGCGCGACACTCGCGTCCAACGGCAACGTGGGTACCGCGACCGTCCAGTAGACGGCGCATCCCGGTATCTCCGCAGCCGGTGGTCGAGGCCTTACGCTCCTTGCGAGCTCCTCACGAGTGCAGCAGCCCTCGTTTGTAGGCCTCGGCCACCGCGGCGGCCCGATCACGCGCGCCGAGCTTGGCGTAGATGTGCAGCAGGTGCGTTTTGACGGTGGCTTCGCTGATGAACAGCTGCTTCGCCGCCTCGCGGTTGGTCGCGCCGGTGGCGATGAGGGCGAGCACCCTGAGTTCTCGGTCCGTCAGCGCCTCGGCCGGGGCGGGCGCCCGGACCCTGCCGAGCAGCCTGCGCGCGACGGACGGCGCGAGCACGGACTGGCCGTCGTACGCGGCGCGTGCGGCGCGCACCAGTTCCTCTCGCGGGGCGTCCTTGAGCAGATAACCGGTGGCACCAGCCTCGACGGCGGGAAGCACGTCGGCGTCGCTGTCGAACGTCGTGAGCACCAGGATCCTGACGTCGGGCGACCGTTTCATCAGTAGCCTGATCGCCTCGACCCCGCCCATTCGCGGCATCCGCAGGTCCATCAGCAGCACGTCGACGTCCAGCGCGATCGCCAGGTCGACGGCTTCGGCACCGTCGCCCGCCTCGCCGACCACTTCGAATCCCGGATCGCCCTCGAAGACCGCGCGCAGGCCGTCCCGCACGATCGGATGGTCGTCGACGATCAGCAGCCTGATGGGCCTCGCCGCTGTGACGCCGCTGCCGGGGCTCGTGGGCTGCGTCGTCATCCTTGGTCCTCGACTTCCCAGACGGGCACGCTCGCGCTCAGGGTGGTCCCCTCTCCCGGGGTGGTCTCGATGACGAGCGAGCCGCCGACCTGTCGCAGCCTGCTGCGCATGGCTTCGAGGCCGTACCCGGTCCAGTCGCCGGAGCCGGTGTGAGCGTCGAAGCCGGATCCGTCGTCGAGTATGTCGAGGGCGACGACGTCGGGCGTGTACGTCAGGGTCACTCCCGCGCGCGACGCACCGGAGTGCTTGGCGACGTTCGCCAGCGCCTCCTGCGCCACGCGGAAGAGTACGACTTCGAGCGCCGGCTGCATGCTGGTCGGTGTCCCGTCGACCTCGACGCGGATGGGGATGCCCGAGGTCTGCTGCCACTGCTCGGCCAACTGAACGAGCGCGTCCGGCAGTCTCGCGTCGTCGAGCGGTCCGGGCCGCAGCGCCTGCACGGAGCGCCGTGCTTCGGCCAGGCTACTGCGTGCCAGTTCGCGAGCCAGGTGCAGGTGCCGCCGCCGCTCGGAATCGCCGTCGGCGACGTCGGCGGCCTCCAGTTGCGCGACGATCCCGGTCAGCCCCTGCGCCAGCGTGTCGTGGATCTCCCCGGCCATCCGCCGCCGCTCGTCGAGGATTCCGGCCTCACGCGCCTGCGCCACGAGTTGCGCGTGCAGCCCGGCGTTCTCCTGGAGTGCCAGTTCCAGGCGGCTGTTGGTCTGCGCCAGCTCGTCGAACATGCGGATCCGCTTCTCTTCGTGCTCCTGCTCGCGCATCCCCTGGCGGAAAAAGAAGCCGACGAGTGCGGCGTTCGCCAGTGTCACGACGAGGTACCCGAGGATCAGCGTGCCGTGCGGAATGCCGCCGCCCAACTGCGCCGTGGCGACCAGCGCCGCGGTCATGACGAGCCCCACCGGCGGCAGCGGTTTCGGCAGCAACACCGAGTGGACGTATCCGGCCGCGCCGAAGAAGGCGAACCACGGGTTGAGCTGGATCAACACCGCGATCAAGCTGATCAGGCCGCTGTAGTAGACGACGGTCATCACCTTGCGTTCCTCGCGCCGCGTGTAAGGCACGCGCACGAGCCAGACCCACAGCACGGCGGCGGCCGACAGCCCGAGCGCCGCGATCGTGAAGACCGTTCTGCTCAGGCGGATGCCGTTGCCGACGGACCCGGTCGACAGCGAGAGGACGAGGGAGACGGCCAGAGCCACCAGCGGAACGTATTGCTGGCTCTTGTCGATCCGCCGGTTTCGCGCCGCGAGCTCGGGGCCGGCCGTCTGCGCCGTCATCTTCGCCTCACTCCCACCGGAACAGCTTGACCGCCGCGATGCCGCCGAGCAACGTGTAGCACCCGAGCACCGCCAAGTGCTGCCACAGCACGCCCTCACCCGACCAGGCGTCCATCACGGCGCCGAACGGGATGAACTCGCCCAGCTTCTGCAACCAGTGCGGCATCTCGGCGACCGGGAAGTACAGGCCGCTGAAGAAGAAGTTGAGGATCATCATCGGCGCGCCGAAGCCACTGGCCGACCCCTCGCTCGGCGCGACGGCCGCCACGACGAGACCGAGCGCCAGCGCCGCGGCCGCGCCCAGCACGAAGGCGGTCACGACCGTGCCGAGCCCGCTCGGCATCGCGGCGCCGAAGCCGCCGACGCCGATTCCGGCGACGAGCGCGACGCCGACCGCGGACAGTCCCGTGACGAGCACGAGCAGCGCCGCGAGCATTCCGGCCGGCGGAACCGGGCTTACCTTGAACCGCCGCAGAGCGTTTTTCTCGCGCAGCATCGCCATCCGCCCCGGCAGCACCATGAGCGCTAGCATCAGCGGCACCATGGCCGCGA
Organism: Actinocrinis sp.; assembly: GCF_035946395.1. Classification (NCBI taxonomy): domain Bacteria; kingdom Bacillati; phylum Actinomycetota; class Actinomycetes; order Catenulisporales; family Actinospicaceae; genus Actinocrinis; species Actinocrinis sp. The sequence continues at coordinate 6,508 of NZ_DASYZI010000011.1, read as the reverse complement.
AGGTCGGCACGAAGACGTCGAGCACGGTCTGGCCGCCGAGCGCCTTTTGCGGATTGTGGCGGAACGAGGGCACGAAGCCGAAGATCAGCAGCAGACCCACCGGCAGTATCCCGACGAGCGCCACGCCGGGTTCGCGCAACAGCAGCCGCGCGTGCAGAGTGATCAGCGCGCGGAAACCCTTGGGCGTCATCCGGAACGCGGGAATCAACGGCACGGCGGGGCGAGGCGAGCGCGCCGCGTAGCCCTGGTGTTCTTGTTCCTGGTCCCGTGCCTGGTCCCGTGCCTGATCCCGTTCCTGCGCCTGATGCCGTCCCCGTCCCTGATCCCGAGTCCGAGTCCGATGAGCCTGTGCCTGATGATCCTGCTCCAGGCGAGTCCGGCCCCGATGATCCTGTTCCGCGTGTTCCTGTTCTTGGTAATCCTGAGTGGTCATCGTCAGACTCTCATTTCGTTAGCTCTTCGACGCCTGAGCGTCGGTGGTCAGGAACACAAAGGCGTCGTCCAGCGTGCTCTGCTCGATGCGCAGCTCGCCGGCGATGATCTGACGGTGCGCCAGCAGCGACGTGACCTCCTGGATCACGTCCGGGCCGCCCTCGATCTCGATCAGCGCGCCGTGGCGGGAGACCGAGGTGACCGACGTCAGGGCGCGCAGGTCCTCGTCGGGAACCGGCGCCGACGGCCGGAACCTCAACCGCTGCCCGCCGCCTGCCCGGTTCGTGATTCCGGCGGGCGTGTCGAGCGCCACCACGCGCCCGCGGTCGATCAGCGCGACGCGGTCGCAGAGCCGCTCGGCCTCCTCCATGAAGTGCGTGACCAGCAGCACCGTGACCCGTTCGGCGCGGATCTGCTCGACCAACCCCCACACCTCGCGGCGGGCGTGCGGATCGAGGCCGGTGGTCAGCTCGTCGAGGATGACCACACGCGGGTTGCCGACCAGCGCGATCGCGATCGCGAGCCGCTGCTTCTGCCCGCCGGACAGCTTCTTGTAGGGCGTGCCCGCCTTCTCGGCCAAGCCGAGCCGACGCAGCAGCGCATCGACGTCGGTCGTCTCACGGTAGAAGGCCGCGAACAACTCCAGTGCCTCGCGGACCTTCAGCCGGTCCGGCAGGCCTGCCTCCTGCAACTGCACGCCGACGACCTGGTGGAGCTCCTCGCCGTCGGCCGCAGGGTCGAGACCCAGGACGCGCACGTCGCCGCGGTCGCCGACGCGCAGCCCTGAGATGCACTCGACGGTGGTGGTCTTGCCCGCCCCGTTGGGGCCGAGGATCCCGAAGATCTCCCCTTCTTCCACGATAAAGGAGACGTCTTCGACGGCCGTGACCGCGCCGTACTCCTTGTGCAGACCGCTGACTTCGATGACCGGCATCGACCCGGTCCTCCTCACGTGTGCCGACACTTGTTTCGACACTGCGAGGATCCCTGGGCGGAGCACCGGGGCGGATCGACCGAGAAGTCCGACTGTCGCACTCGTTCGGATGACTCAGCCATCAACCGATCGGTTGAATACCGGTTGAATACCGCTGGAGGAGAGTGACGAAGATGAGCGATGTGCGGGTCGAGGCCGACGGCTCGATCACCACGATCTGGTTGGACCGGCCCGAGCGCCGCAACGCCGTCGACGGGCCGATGGCGGCTGCGTTGCGGGAGGCGTTCGAGGCGTTCGAGGCCGACCCCGAGCAGAAGGTGGCGGTCCTGGCCGGGACCGGCGGGACGTTCTGCGCCGGCGCCGATCTGACCGCGATCGGCGAGCCCGCACGACGCAACGAACTCGACCCCGACGGTGGCGGCACCGGTCCGATGGGACCGACCCGGATGGCGCTGCGCAAGCCGCTGATCGCCGCGATCAGCGGGCACGCGGTCGCCGGAGGGCTGGAGCTGGCGCTGCTGGCGGACCTGCGCGTCGTCGAGAGCGACGCGGTGCTCGGCGTGTTCTGCCGCCGGTGGGGCGTGCCGTTGATCGACGGCGGCACGGTCCGGCTGCCGCGGATCGTCGGGCTCGGCCGCGCCCTGGATCTGATCCTGACCGGCCGCGCGGTGCACGCGGACGAGGCCATGGCGATCGGCCTGGCCAACCGAGTCGTAGGTCCGGGCGAGGCGGTCGAGGCGGCGCGTGAGCTGGCCGGGCGGATCGCCGCGTTCCCGTTCGGCTGCGTACTGACCGACCGGTGGTCCACCTACGCCGGCCTCGACCTACCGCTGGCCGAGGCCCTGCGAGCCGAAGGCGCGGCGGGCGTGCCGATCGTTGCGGCCGAGGGCGCAGCGGGCGCCGCTCGGTTCGCCGGCGGTGAGGGCAGGCACGGATCGTTCGCGTAGTTGAGGTCCGTGAATACGTTCATTGTTACGTGTGGGGAATCATCGCAGGCGTGCGGAGTGCGCCAGGTCTCAAGGTTGACGTTGGCGGTTCCTTCCTCGTCAGAAGGATCTGATGTCTTGTCAGCCCCGATATCAGACCTTAAAGTTGCGGCCTGGATCAGCTTTCTGGGAAACGGTGCGACGGCTCGCGTCACCAGCTGTAATTACTGCGGCGGAGAGAACACCCAGGACCGCTGGGCTGGTTGCGTTGGCTGCACCCTTACTTCCGCCCGCATGACGGGCGAAGGGAGACGGCGCGTGAACACGGGGAAGCAGAACACGAACAATCTGGTGCGCAGGCGGCGGCGCCGCGCGATGGCCGTCGGCGGCGTCATCACGTTGAGCTTCGGTCTTGCGGCGACCGGCGCGGCCTACGCCTCCGCCGGCACCGCGGGCGTCGGCAGCGCGAACAAGGGAGTCGCACAGGGTGAGCAGACCCTGAGCCCGGCTGTGGTCGCGCAGTCGATCGCGCTCCAGCCGCTGCGCGATGTCGCGAACGCCTTGGGTGAGCAGGGGCGTGGCGCGTTCGCCGACATCTACAGCAACCTGTCTCTCGACCGGGCGCACGGCAAGGTGATTCTCTACGTCACCGACACGGCACGCGGCGCGAAGCTGATCCGGGCCGCCGCGCACGCCCACCCGGGCATCCAGGCCAGCCGGGTGAAGGTGGTCAAAGCCGCTTACACGAAGCAGGCGATCGACGCCGAGATCCACCGGATCATGACCGCGGCGGCGGCCGTCCCGCCCGCCGACCTGACGGTCTACGGTGCGGGCCCCGCCCCGGACGGCTCCGGAATCCAGTTGACGGTCAAGCCCGAGTCCGTCGCGCATGTCCGGGCGAGCATGGCCACCGCCGGGGGCATCCCGGTCACCGTCAGCGCCGGAGCCGAGGCGATACCCGCGACATGGCGGTGGAACGACGTCTTTCCGCTCATCGGTGGCGACGTTGTGGTCGGACAGGGCTACACCGGTCCGGGCTTCTGCACCACCGGCCTGGCAGCCGAGGGACCCACCGGCCGCGACGTCCTGCTGACCGCCGACCACTGCTTCCCCTACGACACCCATGTCTCCGGCGACGGCAACCCGATCGGGAACTTGTCCGCCCTGCCGCCGGGCAACTCCTTCGGGTATATCAAAGGCACCAACGACACGTACGACGCAGAGGTAATCGACACCGGCAGATACAACGGGACGGGCACCAACTCTGATGAAGCGGATCAGCCGCAAAACAAGTGGTACCCCGTCACCTCATATGCCTATTCGTACAACACGGACATCGTCTGCCAGGACGGAGCGTACTCCTACTACCAACATTGGGGCGTACCCTGCGGCATCGAGGTCGTCAACGATAATTGGACTGAAAATGAGAAGTGGGGCGGCAGCATCCACACCGTGCAGGGTGTAGTGGGGTACAACGCCACTTACACGGGCTGGACCGGTGACTCGGGCGCACTCGTCTTCACGGTGACCGGTGCCAACAGCCGCGAAGCGCGCGGGCAGGTTTCCAGCGTCCTCGACATAAAGAACGCCAGCGGCGCCTACATCGAGATCTTCTGGACCGAGGCGCCCCCCATCCTCGCCACATTCAACCTGCATCTCAATCCGCACATCTGACGACGTCTGACGTGCCGGGGTGTCCGGCCGGGTTTCACTGCCCGACCGGACACCCCGCTTGGGTTGGTGCTCCAGTACTCGTTCGTACGGTTGACGGGTTCACCTCGCCCGGCGTGGCGGGTCCGTCACGAGAGCCAGGGTCTTCGACGCCGTCGCGAGGGTGATGGTCTGGCCCCAGGCGGGGGAGAGGTGGTCGGACTCGATGCCGTCGCCGAAGACGGTCATGGCGTCGGACTGGACTCTGAGCCGGAGGCTTTCTCCACGGTGGAGGGTTCCCGCGGTGAGGGTGGCCCCGGTGGCGGGGGAGGGCCAGGCCTCGCGGACGAACCAAGCCAGATCAGGGGCCTGCGGGGCGGGGAGCGTCGGCGCGTCCGGTCGGTCTCTGGAGAGGGAGAGGAGCCAGCCGGTCGCGCCGGTGCCGGTGCCCACCAGGACGCCTGAGGACGACTGCGGTTCGCTGCGGCCGTCGGGGAGGATGAGTTCGTAGCGGCTCGACTGGTGGGTGGGGTGGCCGAGGTAGATCTCGTTGAGCGCGGTGATCTCCTGGCCGTCGCCGGTCGTGGCGGCGACCATCGTGCGCTGCTCGGTGCGCGCCCGGCCGTCCGCGACCAGCGCCAGCAGGGCCTTGCAACGCTCCGGGGCGTGGTTGGCGAGGACGGCGGGGCGCGACGGGTCCGGGTTGATGCCGATCACGGGCTGGTTGGTGAGGTACTTCGCGGTGTTGGCGACCAGGCCGTCCTGACCCACGACGACGACGATGTCCTCCGGTTCGAACAGGAAACGGTCGAGGTCGCCGCGCTCGGCGGAGGCCCGGCGCCAGGCGGAGGGGATCGCCGCGGAAGCGATTTGCAGCGCCTGGCTGGCCTTGTCGTGCATTTGCTGAACCGCGCTCAGCGATACGCCTTGGGAACGCTGGACGTACCGTGCCTGGCCCCACGTGCCGGCCTGGCGGATGATCTCCTCGCGCTCGGTGCGGCGATGGACGAGGACGACGCGTGGGGCCGATGCGTACGCAGACGTGGGTGTAGGCGTGGGCGGGGGAACGGCGGATGTCATGGTCAGTGGTCGGGAGTGGGCGGCGAGGCGAGGCGGGTAAGGGCGGCCGACAGTGTGTCAGGCGCCAGGTGGACTGTCCCGATGCGCGGAAGGTTCGACGCCAGGGTGCGCGTGGCGAGCGCGAGGAGGATGCGGGGGTCGACGTCTGCGTAGACGTTGATACGCGCGGCGTCGGCCTCGGCGTCGGCGGCGCCCGTGACGCGGGTCTCCTCCGCAGAGGCTTCCGCCTTGAGCCGGATGCGGTCGGCCTCGGCCACGGCGGCGATGCGTGCGGCCGCCGCCGCTTCGTCGGCCCGGCGGCGTTCGTTCGCGCCCTGACGCGCGACCAGCTGCTCCTCGCGGATGGCCAGCTCGATCCTGCTTTGCAGCTCGTTCTCGGCGATCGCCCGTTCGCGCTCGACCGCGAGGGCGCGGCGCTCGAAACCGGCGCGGTCCGCTTCCTGCTGGATACGTTCCCGGGCCGGAGTGCGAAGCGCGCGTTCGACTTCCGCGTCGGGGCGTGCCGCGACGACGCGCACGTCGACGATGCCGATGCCGATCTCGGCGAGGCGGTCGTGCGAGGTCAGGATCTCGGAGAGCCGGGTGCGCACGGCGTCGGGGGCGTCCGACAGCGCGGCCGCCAGGTTCATCGCGGCCAGCAGTGCGAGGGTGTGCTGCTGCGCCAGCTCGGTCAGCAGTGTCGCCACCTGGTCGAGCGGGGTGCCGTGCCACAGCCCGGTCACCGGGTCCAGCGCGAAGTCCAGGCGGCGCGCGGCGCGGTCCGGGTCGGCGAAGCGGTAGGTGACCGACGCCTGGACGGAGATCTCCTGGAAGTCGGCCGTGCGGCCGCGAAAGAGCAGCGGCAGTTCGCGGTCGTCCACCGGTATCTCGGAGAGCACTGCCGCCAGGGGGCGGAACCAGAAGGACTGGCCGGTGCCGGAGTGCGCGGTCTTTCCGCGCTTGATGTGGACGACGTGATCGGTCGGGCCACCCCTGAAGTGGCTGACGAACGGTCGCTTCGTGATGATGGCCACTGATTCCCCCGACGCGTGGAGTGAAGGCGAATGAGAGTCGTGCGGTGGGTCGGGGGCGAGCGTAGGGGGTGGGGACGATTATCGTCAAGCTGACGAGAATGAGGGGCGGGGTGTCGGCCGCCTCTGGAAGGATGCGTCCGTGACGAGAACGGGGGACGGCATCGCGGTCGTGGGCGCGGTCGTGGGCGGGGTTGCGGACGTGGAGGAGTTTGTGGGCGCCGCGGGTATCGCGGACGAGGCGTGGCCGGGCACGTTCCGCGAGTATCAGCTCGACGCGCTCGCACGGCTCGACGAATGCCGTCAGACCGGGCGCCGGCGGGCCTGGCTCGTGCTGCCGCCCGGCGCGGGCAAGACGCTGGTCGGACTGGAAGCGGCGCGGCGGCGCGGGGGACGGGTCGTGGTGTTCGTGCCCACGACCGCGATCCAGGGACAGTGGGTACGCGCCTGGCAGCAGTTCACGCCGCAACGGGTCA
>NZ_DASYZI010000010.1:0-21235 GCF_035946395.1 Actinocrinis sp. | reverse complement strand
GCTGGCCGACCAACTTCACATTGACTGGCCAGCCCCACGGCTGACCACTTCCACGCTGACGCACCAATCCGCCGCTGAACCAGCCTTCCCAACACTCTCAGCACCCTGATCGTGAGAGCACGACCATGCCCAACCGCTCCGCATCACCCGACACCCCGGATACAGACCAGCCCGTCTCAGCGCAGCCCGACCCACACCTGCCTGGCTCACACCTGCTTAGCCCACACCTACCTGACCCTTCTTCTCTGGATGGTTCCTCCACCACCGCGCCGGAATCCGACCGACTCGCACGACTTGCGTTGAATCACGCCGTCGAACCCGCCGACCCGCTCATCGGCCGTCTTCTGGCGCACCACACCCCAGAGCAGGTCCTCGCCGCGATCCACGCCGATCGACTCGCCGACCTCGACCCTGACCCGACCCGTCGCGAGCGGCTCGTCGATCGCTGCACCGGTCTGCGATTCCGGCTTAAGCCGGGCCAGGTCGAGGCGGGCATCGCCGCCGCCGAATCTGTCGGCGCGCGCTTCATCGTTCCCGACGACGAGGACTGGCCTCGCCAACTCGACGACCTCGGCGAGCTACGCCCGATCGGGATCTGGGCCGTAGGCCGCTGGCCGCCAAACCAGGCCACGACAACCAACTCACCCTCGCCAGCCAACCCGCCATTTGCCAACCCGTCCCCATCAGCCGACCGGACTCCGTTTGCCAACTCGACGCCGTCGGCCGATCTGTCCCCGCTAGCCAACCCGGCCCCGTCTGCTGGCGCTGGCCCGTCCCCGTTTGCCGTCCCAGTGCCGTCGGCCGACCCGAATCCGTGGGCGAACTCAGCCCTGCCGGTAGGCTCAGCCTCTTTAGCCGACCTAACCGCTATGGTCACCATGGTGTCGGTCGTCGGCACAAGGGCCTGCACCGGCTACGGCTCCTACGTCGCCGGAACGATCGGGTCGGATCTGGCCTCGGCAGGGCTCACGGTCGTCTCCGGGGCGGCGTTGGGGATCGATGCGGCGGCTCATCGCGGGGCGCTCGCCGTCGACGGGCCGACGGTGGCCGTGCTCGCCTGCGGCATCGACCGCGTGTACCCGCGCGTCCACGAGATGTTGCTGCGAGCGGTCGCCGAGCGCGGTGCAGTGCTTTCCGAACTACCTCCCGGTGCGTCGCCGACCAGGTTCAGATTTCTGCATCGGAATCGGATCATCGCCGCACTCGGGGTCGGCACCCTCGTGGTGGAGGCGGCCCGACGCAGCGGGTCGCTGGTCACGGCGCGGCTCGCCGCCGAACTTGGACGTGTCGTCATGGCTCTCCCGGGCCCCGTCACATCCGATCAATCCGTCGGAACCCATGAGCTGATCCGCGACGGCGCCACATTGGTGACCGGAGCCTCGGAGGTCCGCGAGGCCTGTTCGAGCCTGACCACAGCGTCACTGATAGCGCACAAGCAAGTGCATGAGACCACGAGGCCTAAGATGCGATCCGGAGCGGACCGGACTGGAACTGCCACGGGTTCCCCCGCTCGTCCTGAATCCTCCAGACCAACCGAGCCGGGCGATCCGATCGAGGAACTCGTCGCCGAGGCACTTCCGTCGGCGCGTGCTCCCGCCGGTGTCGACGTGCTTACCATCGCCCGCACTGCGGGGCTGCCGCCGGATGCGGTCTTCGCTGCCTTGGGTCGACTCGCCGCCGTCGGTCGGGCAGTACGGGCAGGGGGTGGTTGGCTGCTGGCCATGCCCGAGTGATCACGAGCCGCCGCGTGACAACCCGTCGAGGTCGGCACACGCTGGAACCGGAGCAGTCGGCTGATGGGAAGTTATTTCTTCCATCTGACCTGGTGGTGGGCGAGAACCTGGCACATCCGGTCTGATCGCGCGCTCACCTCCGACGGCCTGCATACGCATCGCCACGGTTCTCACCTGATCGAGCGGGCGCGTTTCCGGTTACCGTGGAGATCGATGTGATTACGCTACGCTCGGCTTACGGCTGAGGCTGTGCTTACGCAGGATCGCGGCTTGAGAAGGAAAGTGTGGTTGAGTGGATCAAGGCGAGTGATGTCCAGGAACAGCCAGGTCCATGAGACCGTCTTCGACGAGCCCGACGTGGCGGCGCGACCGCTCGCAGCACTCGACGCGCTGTGGGCCGAGTTCAAGGCCACTGGTGACCAGCGGCTGCGGGAGCGGCTCATCCTGCATTACTCGCCGCTGGTGAAGTTCGTCGCCGGACGGGTCTCGGTCGGCCTGTCGGGCACGGTGGATCAAGCCGACTTCGTTTCCTACGGCATCTTCGGGCTGATCGACGCGATCGAACGGTTCGAACCCGACCGGTCGATCAAGTTCGAGACCTACGCGATCAACCGGATCCGTGGCGCGATCATCGACGAACTGCGCGCTCTGGACTGGATCCCGCGCTCGCTGCGGCAGAAGGCCCGGGAAATCGAGCAGGCCTCGGTTCGGCTCGAACACAGGCTCGGCCGTACGCCGACCGAGCGGCAGATCGCGGACGAGATGGGCATCACGCTCGCCGAACTGCACCACATCTTCTCCCGCCTCTCCCTCATCAATGTGCTGGCACTTGACGAGGTACTGACGCTGTCCACCGGCGACGGTGACCGGCTCAGCCTGGTCGAGACGCTCGAAGACCTGAGCGCCGACGATCCGGTCGAGGCCTACGAGAACCGGGAGACCCGGCACCTGCTGGCCCGCGCGGTCAACACCTTGCCCGATCGTGAGAAGACGGTGGTCACCCTCTACTACTTCGAGGGCATGACGCTTGCCGAGATCGGTCAAGTGCTCGGCGTCACTGAGAGCAGGGTGTGCCAGATTCACGCGAAGGCTGTGCTGACGTTGCGCACGCGACTGGCCGAACTGAGGTAGCGTCCGGCCGTCCTGCGGGAGTGGTTATTGCAGTGGAAAACGTCGTCCGCATGCCACGCGATCCAAATGCATCGCACACGTTCGAACATGCACTGCACATTCGAACGTCCGACCATTACCCAACCGCGCGTAACACCCTCTCACGGGGGACGCACTCGACTAATCTGGACCCGTGCCCAGGATCAAGGCTCCGACCGTCGCCGAGCATCGCACGATGCAGCGCACGGCGCTCCTGGACGCGGCCCGGGACCTTCTCGCCGACGGCGGAATGGCCGCGCTCACCTTCGCCGCTCTAGCCGAACGGGCCGGGCTGGCACGCTCCTCGGTGTACGAGTACTTCAAGTCCCGCGCCGATGTCGTCGAAGCGCTGGCGGTCGAGGACTTCCCGGCGGCGGTTGCCGACATCAGGGGTGTGATGCTGGCGCAACCGACCCCGGAACGGCAGATCGCGGCGTATGTGCGACGGCAACTGGAACTCGTCGCCCAGCCGGGACATCGGGGTCTGCTCGCGCTGTCCGTACTCGAACTCGACGGGCAGGCGAGGGAGCGGATCCGCGCGGCTCACGGCATGCTCGTCGATCTCGTCGTTGGCGCGTTGCGTCGGCTCGGCCACCCGGACCCTCGGGCGACCGCCGCCGTGCTGCAAGGCGCGGTAGACGGTGCGGCGAAGCGGATCGACGCGGGCGCCGACCCTGCCGCTCTCATCGAGAGCGCACTCACGCTCGTGCTTTTCGGCGTGCGTGGCCAGCGCCGTGCCAGATAGCCGAGAAATCGGATCGTCGGATAATCGGAGCGCCCGACATTTCACATCCGCACCGAGAGCAGCACCAGTAGCACTCGGCGACAGTACTTCGCGACCCGGCGTCATTTGGTGCTCCTGCGTCGAACGTGGATTCTAGTTTTCCGGTCTGGCGGGGCAAGAGCTATTCGCGGCGCGAGTTATCCACAGGTGGATTGAAAACTCGGGCGGCGATCCCGGATTTGCGCCATGCTTAGAGCATGAAGATCCTCATGTTGCTCTCGATATTGCTCTCGGCGGCCTCCCTGCCAGGGATTTCACATGTGACGCTGGATGCTGCTCACATGTCGTTCAGGACGTCAGCGAGTGCCTCGGAAACTGGCAGGTCGGTTTGGCAATGGCCGCTGGTCGGCGGGGGAGGCTCACCGCCGACCGTTGTGCGGCCGTTCGACCCACCGATGCATCGATGGCTGTCAGGTCACCGCGGTGTAGACCTTGACGCACGTGGTGCGACACGAGTGCTTGCGGCTGGACCTGGCACGGTGACATTCGCCGGGGCGCTGTTCGGCCAGGGAGTCGTGGTGATCGAGCACCATGGCGTTCGGACGACGTACGAGCCGGTGCGCGCCTTCGTTCATGTGGGCGACGTGGTCGTCGCGGGGACTCCGATCGGCACGTTGGCGGCTGGGCACTGCCCTTCACGCGCATGCCTGCACTGGGGTTTGATCGCTGGGCACGGGCATGGTGTGCGGTATTACGATCCGCTGTTGCTGGTCGGGCGGATAAGGCTGAGGCTTGAGCCCGTAGGCTGATCCAGCTGCCGAGCTGCCGAGCGGTGCGGTCGTCCAGCAGTGCGGTTGTCCTGGCACCAGCGGTCCGATAGCTCACCATGCGGTTGGTCGGTCGCCTGGCTGTTGCTGCGCTCAGTGCCATCAGCGCCATCAGTGTCAGCGGCGGTCGCGCTTAATGTGAGCGGCGCTCACGCCGGGAGCGGGTAAGCTTGCCAGACGATCCGCCACTGCGGGTCGACTTCGCGTGCCCGGAGACGGGACGCCCGCCTGATCGATTGCCTGACGAACTCCGGACCTGGCCTCGTGCACGGTACCGGCTCTCGGCGGATCGGCGGATGTCTCCAACGCGACGGCCGTCCGGTCCGCTTCATCCGCCTTGCTTGGCGGTGTGGCGGCGCGGCTGTCCGGCCGGGCACCAGGAGCGCGGCCGTCCCGGTCGCGCGCTTGAACCGGACGAGATCGAGGAGGACACGGCCATGGCCGTCGTCACCATGCGTCAGCTCCTGGAGAGCGGCGTGCACTTCGGGCACCAGACCCGGCGCTGGAACCCGAAGATGAAGCGCTACATCTTCACCGAGCGCAACGGCATCTACATCATCGACCTACAGCAGTCCCTGTCGTACATCGACCGTGCCTACGAGTTCATCAAGGCCACGGTCGCGCACGGCGGCACGGTTCTGTTCGTCGGCACCAAGAAGCAGGCGCAGGAAGCCGTCGCCGAGCAGGCGACCCGGGTCGGCATGCCCTACGTCAACCAGCGCTGGCTCGGCGGCATGCTCACAAACTTCTCCACCGTGCACAAGCGGCTCCAGCGGCTCAAGGAGCTTGAGGAGATCGACTTCGACGACGTGGCCGGCTCCGGCATGACGAAGAAGGAACTGTTGGTCCTGCGCAGGGAGAAGGACAAGCTCGACAAGACCCTCGGCGGCATCCGGGACATGCAGAAGGTGCCGTCCGCGGTGTGGATCGTGGACACCAAGAAGGAACACATCGCCGTCGGCGAGGCGCGCAAGCTGCGCATTCCGGTGGTGGCGATCCTGGACACCAACTGCGACCCGGACGAGGTCGACTACAAGATCCCCGGCAACGACGACGCCATCCGCTCGGTGGCACTGCTTACCCGGGTGGTCGCGGACGCGGTGGCCGAGGGGCTGATCGCCCGCTCTGGCGCGGCCGCCGCGGCGAGTGAAGGCGCCGCCACGCCTGGGGTCGGCTCTGGTGAGCCGCTTGCTGCATGGGAGCAGGAGCTGCTGTCTGGCGATGGCGCGACGGCTGGGACCGTGGCCGTGGCCACCGGAGTCGGAGTCGAGGCCGAGGAGTCTGCCGCGGTGTCCGATACCTCCGTTGCGGCTGAGGCAACGACTGCTGCTGTCGATGCAGCCGACGCTGCCGACGCGGCGGGCGAGACTGGCGAGAGTGCGGACGCTGCGGAGGCGTGATCGCCGCTGAGGCGTGACGCGCGCGGTTCGGTAGGCAGGCCGGTGGGTTGCTGTCCGGTCGACTGGCGGATTGGTCCGGCGGAATGGCGGGTCGATTCAGTGGATCGGTCTGGCGGATAGGCGTACTGTCCGGTCGCCGGTCGCCGGTCGCCGGTCGCCGGTCGCCGGTCGCCGGTCGCCGGTTGCCGGTTGCCGGTTGCCGGTTGCCGGTTGCCGGTCGCCGGTTGGCAGTTGGCAGTTGGCAGTTGGCGGTCGAACGGTGCGGCTGGCGGGCCTGTTGGTCTGGCGGGTCGGCGGACTGGTCGGTTGAGCGGTCGGCAGGCCAGTGGGTCGGTCGGCGGCGCGGCGGGTCGGAGGGTTGGCCTGGCGGGTCTGTCCGGCGGATCGGTCTGCGGGCCGGGCTAGCGGGTTGGTTCAGCTGATCGGTCGGGCTACTGGCTGCGCTTGCCGCGCGTGTCCACTTCTACTGTGAGCCCGCGCTCGGTACCGGGGATCGGGTCGGTGAGAGCCGATCCGGTCGGCGGATCGGGGCGCGGGCATGCGGCTGGGTCGGGGCGCGGGCAGGGAATGCCCTGGCGTGCGTCCCGGTTTCCCGGTCGCGGTTGAGACGTCACGAGATCACCACGAGACCACTACACACACCAGCCCGCCGTGAGGGCCGCTGAATCGGGGCGGTCGGTGCGCGCGGGCGTCTAGCGAGGGACTGGCAGCATGGCGAACTACACCATGGCGGACGTGAAGCGGCTGCGCGAGCAGACCGCCGCCGGGATGATGGACTGCAAGAAGGCGCTCGAAGAGACCGACGGGGACTTCGAGAAGGCGGTGGAGTACTTGAGGATCAAGGGTCTGAAGGGCGTCACCAAGCGCGAGGGTCGCTCGGCCAGCAACGGCCTGGTCACCGTGCGCCTTGAGGAGGGCAACGGCAGGGGCACCCTGCTCGAACTGAACTGCGAGACCGACTTCGTGGCCAAGGGCGAGCGGTTCCAGCAGCTCGCGGCCGAGTTGCTGGCGCACGCCGCGGCCACCGGCCCGGCCGAGATCCCGGCGCTGCTCGCCTCGCAGTTCCCGGAGTCGGGCAAGACCGTCCAGGAGTTCGTGGACGAGGCCAACGCCACGCTCGGCGAGAAGATCGAGCTGCGCCGCTTCGCCGTGCTCTCGGGCGGATACGTCGCCGCGTACCTGCACAAGACCTCGCCGGACCTGCCCGCGCAGGTCGGCGTCCTCGTGCAGCTCGACAAGGAGAACGTAGAGGTCGCCAAGGACGTCGCGCAGCACATCGCCGCCTTCGCCCCGACCTACCTCTCCCGCGCGAGCGTTCCGGCCGAGGTGGTCGAGAACGAGCGCCGGCTGGCCGAGGAGACCTCGCGCGAGGAGGGCAAGCCCGAGGCCGCGCTGCCGAAGATCGTCGAGGGCCGGGTCAACGGCTTCTTCAAGGAGAACGTCGTGGTGGAGCAGGCCTTCGCCAAGGACCCGAAGAAGACGGTCCAGAAGGTGCTCGACGAGGCCGCAGTGACCCTGGAGGCGTTCGCGCGCTTCCGGGTGGGAGCATAAGGCGGACGCCACGTCGCGCAGGACGCTTCCCGGTCGTGGCGGGCTGGGGACGTCTTCGCGGTGGCTCACGGCGTGTCGTTTCGGCGGGTCGGCGAGACTCGACGACGACAAGCCCCACAAGCGAGCAAGAGCAAGAGGAGGCCGCAGTCGTGGCTGGTATCCATCAAGAGACCGACCCGGCTGCGGCCTTCGCCGTGCCCCCGGGGGAGCACGGTTGGTACAAGCGGGTCGTGCTGAAACTGTCCGGCGAGGTGTTCGGCGGCGGGAAGGTCGGCGTCGACCCCGACGTCGTGCAGTCCATCGCCCGGGAGATCGCGGCGGCGGTGCGGCAGACCGGCACCCAGGTGGCGATCGTGGTCGGCGGCGGGAACTTCTTCCGCGGCGCGGAGCTCAAGAACCGCGGCATGGAGCAGGCCCGCGGCGACTACATGGGCATGCTCGGCACCGTGATGAACTGCCTTGCCCTACAGGACTTCCTGGAGAAACAGGGCATAGAGACCCGGGTGCAGACGGCGATCACCATGGCGCAGATCGCGGAGCCCTATATTCCGCGCAAAGCCATCAGACACCTGGAGAAGGGGCGCGTGGTGATCTTCGGGGCCGGCGCCGGAATGCCGTTCTTCACCACGGACACGACCGCCGCGCAACGTGCGCTGGAGATCGGTGCCGAAGTGGTGCTGATGGCCAAGCAGGGCGTGGACGGCGTCTACGACGCGGATCCGAAGTCCAACCCGGACGCGGTCAAGTTCGACACGATGACGCATCGCGAATTGCTCAACCGGGGGCTGAAGGTCGCCGACTCCACCGCCGTCTCGCTGTGTAATGACAACGACATGCCGATCGTGGTTTTCGGGCTCTATGACGGCAATATCACCCGCGCGGTGTCCGGCGCGAAGATCGGTACGCTGGTCAGCCGTGAAGACGGCGGGTCTGCGCAGTAGTTTGTCTGTTTGAGACTTCCCAGCCGTGGGCGGACAAGGAGCCGTGAAGTGATCGACGAAACCCTCCTCGAGGCCGAGGACAAGATGGACAAGGCCGTGACGGTGGCCAAGGAGGACTTCTCCGGGATCCGCACGGGCCGCGCCACTCCGGGCATGTTCAACAAGATCACCGTGGACTACTACGGCACCCCGACGCCCGTGCCCCAGCTCGCGTCGATCCAGGCGCCCGAGGCGCGTATGGCCGTGATCACGCCCTACGACAAGAGCTCGCTGAACGCGGTCGAGAAGGCGATCCGCGACTCCGACCTCGGCGTGAACCCGAGCAACGACGGCAACGTCATCCGGGTGGTCTTCCCGCAGCTGACCGAGGAACGCCGCAAGGAGTACATCAAGGTGGCCCGCACCAAGGCGGAGGACGCCAAGATCTCCGTGCGCAACATCCGGCGGCACGCCAAGGAGGCCATCGACAAGCTGATCAAGGACGGCGACGTCGGCGAGGACGAGGGCAAGCGCGCGGAGAAGGAGCTCGACGGGTTCACCGCCAAGCACACCGCGCAGATCGACGAGGCGCTCAAGCACAAGGAATCGGAGCTCCTCGAAGTCTGAGGGTCTGAGGTCTGACGAGAGTGCACACGACCAGCCGCTCACGTCGCGGCCATGCGGGCCGCGACGGACATGACGGTCACGACGACGCTTCCGCGTCCGACCGTCCGCCCCCTGCTGCGCCACGCGCCACCGCGCCCGACGCCGCTCTGACCGCGCAGATCGGGTACCGTCATCCGCTGACGGAGGATCCGATCCGGGATCCGGTTCGGGGAAAGGCCGCGCAGATGACCAGCGCCGTGAAGCGGAGGGAGCAGCCCGTGGCGCCGACCGGTCGAGTCAACGGCCGGGCCGGGCGGAACCTCCCCGCGGCGATCGGCGTCGGCGTGGCGCTCGGCGCCGCGATCATCGTGTCGCTGCTGCTGTTCAAGCCGGCCTTCCTGGCGCTGGTCACGGTGACGGCCGTGCTCGGCGTGCGCGAGCTGTCGATCGCCTTCCAGGAGCGCGGCATCCGCTTCCCGCTGATCCCGGTCGCCGTCGGCGGCGTCGGGATGCTCGTCGCCGCGTACTACAGCGGCGAGGGCGCGCTGGCCGCGGCGCTGGCGCTGACCATCGTGGCCGTGGTGGTCTGGCGGCTGGCCGACCCGGCGGAGGGCTACCTGCGCGATTCGAGTGCCGGAGTGCTCTCGGCCGTGTACGTCCCGTTCCTCGCCAGCTTCTCCGTGCTGATGTCCGCCGCCGACCACGGCGCGCAGCGAGTGCTGATCTTCTTCATCCTGACGGCCTGCAACGACACCGGCGGCTACGCGACCGGCGTGCTGATCGGTCGGCACCCGATGGCGCCCTCGATCTCGCCGAAGAAGTCCTGGGAGGGACTGGCCGGCTCGGTGCTCACCACGGCCGCCGGCGGCGCGATCACGATGGTCACGATGCTGCACGGGCAGGCCTGGCAGGGCGCGGTGGTCGGCGCGGCGGTGGTGGCCAGCGCGACCCTCGGCGACCTGTGCGAGTCGATGATCAAGCGCGACCTCGGCATCAAGGACATGGGCAACCTGCTGCCCGGCCACGGCGGCATCATGGACCGGCTCGACTCGCTGCTGCCCACGGCCCCGGTCGTCTGGCTGCTGCTCGCGCTCTTCGTGCCGGTCAAGTAAGGCGCCTCGCCGGGCGTGGGACAATGGGCAGATCATGAGCACGCAGGATCTGCCCGCCCCGGCCGGCACGCGCCCCGAGCCGGGGCAACTCCTCTTCGAGGCCCCGCGCCGCGGCAAGCCGCCGCGCCATCTGGCCGACCTGGCCCCGGCCGAGCGCAAGGCCGCGGTCGTCCAGGCCGGGCTGCCCGGATTCCGCGCCGCGCAGCTGTCCAAGCACTACTTCAGCCGGCTGGTCGACGATCCGTCGCAGTGGACTGACGTGCCCCTCGCGCAGCGGGAGACGCTGCACGGCGCGCTCTTCCCCCGCCTGATGACCCCGGTACGGGAGATCACATGCGACGGCGGCACGACGCGCAAGACGCTGTGGCGCCTGCACGACGGCGCGCTCGTCGAATCGGTCCTCATGCGTTACCCGGACCGGGTGACGATGTGCGTCTCCTCGCAGGCCGGCTGCGGGATGAACTGCCCGTTCTGCGCTACCGGCCAAGCCGGGCTGACTCGTAACCTGTCCACCGCCGAGATCGTCGAGCAGGTCGTGGCCGGTGCGCGCGAACTGGCCCGCGACGAGGTGCCAGGCGGACCCGGGCGGGTCTCGAACGTCGTGTTCATGGGCATGGGCGAGCCGTTGGCGAACTACAACGCGGTGCTCGGCGCGGTGCGGCGGTTGACCGATCCGGAGCCGGATGGCCTCGGCCTGTCGCAGCGGCACATCACGGTCTCCACCGTCGGCCTGGTTCCGGCGATCGAGAAGCTGACGGCCGAACAGCTCAACGTCACGCTCGCCGTCTCGCTGCACGCCCCGGACGACGACCTTCGCGACGAGCTCGTCCCGGTCAACACGCGGTGGCGGATCGGCGAGGTACTCGGCGCGGCCTGGGAATATGCGCACGTCACAAAGCGCCGGGTCTCCATCGAGTATGCGCTGATCCGTGGCATCAATGACCAGACATGGCGCGCGGACCTGCTCGGCAAGCGGCTGCGCGGAAAGCTCGTGCACGTCAATCTCATCCCGCTCAACCCGACGCCCGGCTCCAAGTGGACCGCTTCGCGTCCCGAGGACGAGGACGCCTTCGTGCAGACCCTGGAGGCCTACGGCGTCCCGGTCACCGTGCGCGATACTCGGGGTCGTGAGATCGACGGCGCCTGCGGGCAGTTGGCCGCGATCGAGGCATGAAACAGGGGCATGAGGCCGGGGCTCGACTCGTCTGATGGTGGGGGTAGCGCGTTGATCAGGCACATCGTGTGGGACTGGAACGGCACGCTGTTCGACGATCAGGAGCTGATCGTCACGGCCACGAACGCCTCGCTGGCCGCGATCGGCGTGGACCGCCAGATCACGAACGAGCAGTACAAGGACCTCTACCAGCGGCCGATGGAGGACTTCTACGCCGCGCTCGTCGGCTTTCCGATCCCGGTCGCGCAGTGGCCGGCGCTGGAGGCCGCCTTCGCCAAGCACTACTTCTCCCACATGCGCGAATGTGAACTGTTCGATGACGCGCTGACCGCTATGGACACGTGGTTGCCGCGCTCGCAGTCGCTGCTGTCCATGTTCGGTCACGACGACCTGCTGCGGCTGACCGGCGAGTTTGACCTGCACACCAAGTTCGGCCGGATCGACGGACGCCCGGACGAGCTCGATTTCGGCCCGAAGGCGAAGTATCTCGTCAGGCATCTGGAGCAGGTGCAGATCCATCAGCCCGATCTGGCGCCGGATCAGATCGCGCTGATCGGCGACTGCGCCGACGACGCGTATGCGGCTTTCCACGTCGGTGCGACCGCTGTGCTGTACACCGGCGGATCATCGAGCCGCACAATGTTGGAGAAGGTCGGCGTGCCGGTGGCGGACACGCTCAGTGAGGCGGTCGCGATCGTCGCATCGCTCTGAAGAGTGGTGTTTTGAAGCGCGGCATGTCGAGGCGCGCCGTTCTGACGTTCAGCGTTCTGACGTGCAGCGTTCTTGCGTTTAACGCTCTGACATTCAGTCCTCTGGCGAATCGGCTCCAGTCGATCTGTTCCCACAGCGGCGAACTCGCGAGCAGTGCACCGACGGCGGCGAGAGTAGTGGTCACTGTGATGGCCGGCAGCCACGTGAGTGCGTTGGCTGCGAACATGCGGTGTAGCGGCGAGTAGTCGGGCACCGCGGCCCCGAGCGTCGCGTGCGTGAGTGCGACGAGCGCGCTGCCGGCCAGGGCGCCGATTCCGGCGAACAGGCAGAGGCGCGCGGCGCCGATCAGCCACGCGGTCCGCTGCTCGGCTCCGGCTTGACGCAGCCCGCGTGTCGCGAGCAGCCGGGATTCCCGCAGACCGGCCGCGGTCCACGCGGTCGCCGCAAAGCCGGGTAGCCCGGCGGCGAGGAGACCGGTAACGCTGCCGAGCGTCAGCGTCGCCATCGGAGCGATCAGCACGATTGTGACTGGTGGCGCGGCGAGCGCGGCCGACGCGGCGAGCTTCAGCGCTGCCACCCGAGCGCCCCGCTCCACCGGCACGGCCAGCCGCAGCGCGAGCCGGGTCCGGAACCACGCCGTTTCGCGCGGTTCGAAGTAGCCGTCGGCCGCGACGAGCGTTCCGTTCGTGTTCATCGGGCGACTCGCGCAGGACTCGGCTTTGCGCCGCTGGACGTCGCGACCGGGAATCCGGGGGGACGCACGGGCGTGGCAGTGGCGACCGGGACCGGCTCGGCGGCGGTGCGACCGGCGACCAAGTGCACGATCCGCTCGCAGCGTGTGGCGGTCCGCGTATCGCGTGTGAACACGATCACCGCGGTCCCGTGCGAGCGGGCCACCGAACGCAGGATCCGCATCGTCGTGTCGGTGCTCTCGTCGGACAGTCCGATGAACGGCTCATCGGCGAAGAGCACCAGTGGTTCGTTGACCATCGCGCGGGCCAGTGCCGCCCGGCGCAGCGTTTCGGCGGGCAGTATTCCGGTAGGCAGTATTCCGGTAGGTGGTGTTTCGGCGGGCAGCGAATTGGCGGACAGCGAATTGGCAGACTCTGCTTCGCCGGGTAGTTCCGGCGGGCGCAGGTGGGCCGCGCCCTCGATTTCGAAGCGGGTCAGCCAGGTGTGCGCACGCTGCGCCGCCGCTCGCTGGCCGACCCCGGCGAAACGCAGCGGCAGCCCGGTAGCCTGCGCGAGGGTGAGCTCGGGCAGGAAAACCGTGCTCTGATGCACGAGCCCGTAGTGCCGCAGCCGGAAAGCGCGCCGCCGCTCCGGGGACAGCAGGTGGATCGGCTTTCCGTTCGTCCACAAGGTGCCCGCGGCTGCGATGCTCTCCCCGGACAGGCAGGACATGAGGGCCGACTTGCCGGCTCCCTGGGCGCCGAGTACCGCGACCGTCTCGCCTTCGCCAACCGCCAGGCCGACCTGGTTCAGGACCGACCCGTCAGCGGGGAACACCAGGCCGCGGGCGTCCAGCATGGGATTGTCGGATGGAAGGCTCATGCCAGTACTGTCCCCTGAACCGGCGTGGCGCTCGTCGGCGATCCGGCTGATTTCATCCGATCTGACGAGTTGTCGGGCCTTGACTGAGCCTGTCTCCGGAACTATCGGGATGACCATTGTTTCAATGAGTTGTCTTGGTGGTACCGGCTTCCACGAGGCGTGACCGCTGGCCGGCCGCCGGGCCGTGGGCTGGTCAGTGTCCCAGGAAGCGGCCGAACAGCGCGGCGCGGCGCGACCGGCGTCCCGTGCGGGCCTCCTCGGCGTCCGCGGCCCCCATCACCTGCAAGCCCAGGTTCGCGCCCAGCCAGCGGGCCGGTTCGACCTCCCACCGGCGCGAGCGGTGCCCCACCCACGGCAGTGCGGTCAGCTCCGTGCGCTCACCTCGTATCAGGTCCGCGAGCGTGCGCCCGGCGAGGTTCGACGCCCCGACGCCATCGCCGACGTAACCGCCCGCCCAAGCCAGTTTGGCCGAGCGGTCCAAGCCCACCGAGGCGAACCAGTCGCGCGGCACGCCGATCGCCCCGCCCCAGGTGTGCGTGACTTTCGCGCCCGCGTCCCTGAGTACCGGGAACAGTTCGGTCAGGACACGGCCGAGCTCGGCGTGGACGCGCGGTTCACGGTCGTACTCGGGCTTGATCGACGAGCCGTAGTGGTACGGCGCGCCACGGCCGCCGAAGGCGAAGCGGCCATCGGCGGTGCGCAGCCCGTAGATGATCAAATGCCGGAAGTCGCTGAACGTCTGCCGTCGCGCCAGGCCGATCTGCTCCCACACCGCGTCGGGCAGCGGTTCGGTGGCGAGCATCAGCGAGTAGACCGGCGCGACCGCGCGCTTGAAGCCCTTGATCGTCGCCGTGTAGCCCTCGGTCGCCCGCACCACCATTTCCGCACGCAGGGTTCCGCGCGTCGTCGTCACGACTCCGTCGCCGATCGCAGTCGCCGGTGTCTGCTCATAGATCGCGACGCCCATTCGCTCGACGACGTCCGCTAGGCCGCGCACCAGCCGCGCCGGATGGATCGCCGCGCAGTGCGGCGTGTACGTCCCGCCGAACGCGTCGGCCACGTTCGCGTGCTGCCGCGCCTCCTCGGCCGAGAGCAGCCGCAGATCGGCATCGCCGAATCCGAAGGCACGGCTCTCCTCGACCTCCTCGCGTGCCCGCTCCAACTGCACGGCGGTGCGCGCCAGCACGACGGTTCCGCCCTTTTCGTAGTGGCAGTCGATCCCCTCGGCCGCGGCCACGCGGCCGACCTCGTCCACAGTCCGGTTGAGGGCCCGCTGCAAGGCGGTCGCCGCGTCCGTCGAACCCGCCACCTTCGCGACCTTCGACAGGCTCGACGGGAAGATCGCCGAGCACCAGCCTCCGTTGCGCCCCGACGCACCGAATCCGGCGAACCGCGCCTCGACGATGGCTATACGCAGCGAGGGATCAGCCTTCTTGAGGTAGTAGGCCGTCCACAGGCCGGTGTAACCGGCGCCGACGATCGCGATGTCGACACTGTTTGAATCGACACTGTGATCGGACGACAGCGCGGGTCGCGGGGTGATCGGTTCGGGCAGCGAGTCGTGCCAGAAGGACAGGGGTTCTGACAGCGGTGCTGACAGGGGTGGTTCCACGGTGGAGCCGTCGCAGTTCTGTGGGGTTTGTGAGGGTGGAGCGTGGCGACGTAAGGGTGAGTCTGAGTCCTAACGTCGCCAGCTGCGGATGTAGTCGGGGACGGTGGAGAACTCGGCCGGCAGGCCGTCGGCCGGTACGGGCTCGCTCCAGGACTCGGTGAGCGGCACGTGCCCGGCCCAGACCGGCAGCCCGAGATCGCTCTCGTTGTCGTCCGGGCCGCCTTCGGAGACCTTCGCCGAGCACTCCGCCAGCGGCAGTTCGAGCACCGCGGTGGCCCGCAGCTCCTGCGCGGAGGGCTGCCGGACCTCCTTCCACCGGCCCGGCATCAGGTGCTCGCTGATCTGCTCCAGCGCGGCCTGCTTCGCCGCGCCGTGCAGCACACCGCAATGGCCGAGCACCATCACGGAGCGGTAGTTCATCGAGGACTCGAAGGCCGAGCGGGCCAGCACGAGGCCGTCGAGCAGCGTCACGGTGAAGCAGACCGGCGAACCGGCGGCGCACAGCCGGAACAGCCTGCTTGCGGTCGAGCCGTGAAAGAGCACAGTATCGTCATGCCGTGCGTACGCCACCGGGACCGCGTAAGGCTGCCCGGTTTCGTCGGTGACGGCGACGTGTGCCATGAGGCCCGCGTCGAGGATCCGGTAGAGCGCTTCGGGATCCTTGACGGCGAGCTCGGGGTAGCGCCGGACACGGGTCCTCGGCGACGAGCCCGGGTTCACCGGCCGTGCGCCGTCCATTGTTGCAGTGTTCGTATACACGGGGGACACGGTATTCGCAGACGTATTGATCGTGGATGCGATGCGCATTTGCGCCGCCTCGGGGTTACAGCAGACTCCACGCCTCGGTGAGCACCGAGCGCAGGATCTGCTCGATCTCGTCGAAGACGGCCTGATCGGCGATCAGCGGCGGGGAAAGTTGCACGACCGGGTCGCCGCGGTCGTCCGCGCGGCAGTACAGGCCGTTCTCGAACAGCGCCTTCGACAGGAAGCCGTACAGCACGCGCTCGCACTCCTCGCCGGAGAGCGTCTCCCTGGTCGTCTTGTCCTTGACCAGCTCGATCCCGTAGAAGAAGCCGTTGCCGCGCACGTCGCCGACGATCGGCAGGTCGTGCAGCTTCTCCAGGGTGCGGCGGAACGCTCCTTCGCTGTCCAGCACGTGCTTGGGCAGTCCCTCGCGCTCGAAGATGTCCAGGTTCGCCAGCGCGACCGCGGCCGAGACGGGGTGCCCGCCGAAGGTGTAGCCGTGCAGGAAGGTGTTGTCCGCCTCGTAGAACGGCGCGGCCAGCCGGTCGGAGATGACGCACGCGCCGATCGGCGAGTAGCCGGAGGTCATGCCCTTCGCGCAGGTGATCATGTCGGGCACGTAGCCGAACTTGTCGCAGGCGAACATGGTGCCCAGCCGGCCGAAGGCGCAGATGACCTCGTCCGAGACCAGCAGCACGTCGTACTTGTCGCAGATCTCGCGCACCCGCTGGAAGTATCCGGGCGGGGGCGGGAAGCAGCCCCCCGCGTTCTGCACCGGTTCGAGGAAGACCGCCGCGACCGTATCGGGACCCTCGAACAGGATCTGCTGCTCGATCTGGTCGGCGGCCCAGCGCCCGAACGCCTCGGGGTCCTTGCCCAGCGCCTCGAACCCGGAGATCTCGGCGGCGCGGTAGAAGTTGGTGTTCGGCACCTTGTGCGCGCCCGGCACCAGCGGCTCGAACGGCGCCTTGAGCGCGGGCAGGCCGGTGATCGACAGGGCGCCCTGCGGGGTGCCGTGGTACGCGACGGCTCGCGAGATCACCTTGTACTTGGTCGGCTTGCCGGTCAGCTTGAAGTACTGCTTGGCCAGCTTCCACGCGGTCTCCACCGCCTCGCCGCCGCCGGTGGTGAAGAAGACCTTGTTCAGGTCGCCGGGCGCGTAGTTCGCCAGCCGCTCGGCCAGCTCCACCGCCTTCGGGTGCGCGTAGGACCAGATCGGGAAGAACGCCAGTTCCTGCGCCTGCTTGTAGGCTGCCTCGGCCAGTTCGGCGCGGCCGTGCCCGGCCTGCACCACGAACAGGCCGGCCAGGCCGTCGAGGTACCGGCGGCCGTTCACGTCGTAGATGTAGACGCCTTCACCGCGCGCGATCGTCGGGACGGGGGCGTCCCGGTACGAGGACATGCGGGTGAAGTGCATCCACAGATGGTCGTATGCCGAGGATTGGTCCGCGGACCGGCTCGTGCTCATCTCGTTCCCCACGTGTATGTCTGTTTGTGCAGTTTCAGGTACACGAAGCTCTCCGTGCTTCTCACTTGCGGGATGGCCCGGATGCCCTTGTTGATGACTTCCAGCAGCTGGTCGTCGTCCTCGGCCACCACCTCGGCCATCAGGTCGAACGCGCCGGCCGTGGCCACCACGTAGTCGACCTCGGGCATCGCCGAGAGCGCCGCCGCCACCGGCTCGATGTCACCCTCGCACCGGATGCCGATCATCGCCTGCCGGCTGAAGCCGACGGTCAGCGGATCGGTGACCGCGACGATCTGGATCACCCCGGTGTCCTGGAGCTTCTGCACCCGCTGGCGCACCGCGGCTTCGGACAGGCCCACCGCCTTGCCGATGGTGGCGTAGGGGCGGCGCCCGTCCTGCTGAAGCTGTTCGATGATGGCCTTCGACAGGTCGTCCAGGTTCGCCTGGACGCGGCGCCTGCCCCGGATGAAGCCGTGACCGTGCCCAGCGCCTTCGTTCGGCCCCTTGGGTTCGTTCGACACCTTGCCCATCATGCGTGCAGATCCCGTCGTTTGGCAAGGCTCAACCGATGGATTTCGTCTTTCCGGCCGCCGTCAGTCACCGATTCCCTTGTCTTCCTGGTTTTCGAGTATCGCTCTTCGTGGTGTATCGGACTACTCTGACCTGAGTCGAGAAAGTCCCGTCCCCACGAAGGATTTGCGAGGAGAGTCCGCGATGGAGCCGCGCGTGCTGCGCAACATCGTCGGCGGCAAGCCCGTCGACACGGCAGAAGGACGCACCAGCCCGATCATCGACCCGGTCACCGAGGAGGTGATCGCGCACGCGCCGGTGTCAGGGCCCGCCGATGTGGACGCGGCGATGCGGGTCGCCGCCGAGGCGTTCAAGCAGTGGCGGCGCGTGACACCGGCCGAGCGGCAGAAGGCGTTGCTCAAACTGGCCGACGCCGTCGAGGTGCGGTCCGCCGAGTTCGTCGCCGTCGAGTCCCGCAACACCGGCAAGCCGCTGGGGCTGACCGCCACCGAGGAACTGGTGCCGATCGTGGACCAGCTGCGCTTCTTCGCCGGCGCCGCGCGGCTGCTCGAAGGCCGGGCGAGCGGCGAGTACATGGACGGACACACCTCCACCGTCCGCCGCGAGCCGGTCGGCGTGTGCGCGCAGGTCGCTCCGTGGAACTACCCGCTGATGATGGCGATCTGGAAGATGGCCCCCGCGATCGCGGCCGGCAACACCGTCGTGCTCAAGCCCTCCGACACCACTCCGATGTCCACCGTGCTGCTCGCCGAGGTGGCGCAGGAGTGCCTGCCGCCCGGCGTGTTCAACGTGGTGTGCGGCGATCGCGACACCGGCCGTGCCCTGATCGAGCACCCGATCCCGGCGATGGCCTCGATCACCGGCTCGATCCGCGCGGGCGTCGAGGTCGCGCAGACCGCGGCCAAGGACGTCAAGCGGGTGCACCTGGAGCTCGGCGGCAAGGCGCCGGTCATCGTGTTCGAGGATGCGGACATCGCCGCGGCGGTCGAGGGCATCACCGGGGCCGGATACTTCAACGCCGGCCAGGACTGCACGGCCGCGACACGCGTGCTCGTGCACGAGTCCATCCACGACGAGTTCGTCAGCGCGCTGACCGAGGCGGCGAGGGCCACCAAGACCGGCCTGCCGGACGACGAGGAAGTGGCCTACGGCCCGCTGAACAACGCCGACCAACTCGCGCGCGTGCACGGGTTCATCGAGCGGCTGCCCGGGCACGCGACGGTCACCACCGGCGGCCACCGCGTCGGCGAGCGCGGCTACTTCTACGCGCCGACCGTCGTCTCGGGCCTCAGGCTGGACGACGAGATCATCCAGAACGAGGTCTTCGGCCCGGTGATCACGGTCGAGCGGTTCGCCGACGAGCAGGGCGCGCTTGAGCACGCCAACGCCACGATCTACGGCCTGGCCTCCTCGGTCTGGACCAAGGACCACAGCCGCGCGCTGCGCTGCTCCCGCGACCTCGACTTCGGCTGCGTGTGGATCAACACCCACATCCCGCTGGTGGCCGAGATGCCGCACGGCGGCTTCAAGCAGTCCGGCTACGGCAAGGACCTGTCGATGTACGGATTCGAGGACTACACCCGCGTCAAGCACGTGATGTCGTCGCTCGACTAAGAAACCCATTGGTAACGGTACGGGTCGGGGCAGGCCCGGACCCGTACCGTTATCGATGGAAGGCCTAGAACGGGTACGCGGGCAGGTCGCCCCGTACGGTCACCCACTGCGTCTCGGTGAACGCCTCCAGGTTGGCCCGCGGCCCGCCCAGCCGCCCGCCGTATGCGAGGGCCAGCCTCCGGCCGCCCCGAGCAGACGGCAGGGGAAAGCCCCGATAGCGGAAAGCACCGTGAGGCCTTAGCCGGCGTATGCCGCCTGCGAGGGCCGGCCGGAGGCTGGCCCGAGCAGACGGCAGGGGGGCTCCTGGGGGGCGAAGCCCCCCGGTCTGGGGGTCCGGGGGTTATCCCCCCGGGCAGATACCCTCTTCACGTGCTGGACGACGCCGAGATCAGTCGCATCCTCGTGATCAACGCCCACCCCGACGACGTGGATTTCGGCGCCGCGGGCACCGTGGCGCGCTGGACCGACGCCGGGATCGAGGTCGTCTACTGCCTGGTCACCGACGGCGACGCCGGCGGCAGCGACCCGACCGTGTCGCCCGCCGAGCTGGCGGCGCTGCGGCGCAGCGAGCAGAAAGAGGCCGCCCGCCAGGTCGGCGTGCACGACGTGCGGTTCCTCGGCTACCCGGACGGGCGGGTGGAGGCCACCCTCGGCCTGCGCCGGGACCTGGCCCGGGTGATCAGGCAGATCCGCCCGGACCGGGTGGTCTGCCCGTCCCCCGAGCGCAACTACATCCGGCCCGGCATCAGCCACCCCGATCACCGCGCGGTGGGCTCGGCCGCCCTGGACGCCGTCTACCCGGACGCGCGCAACCCGTTCGCGTTCCCGGAGCTGCTCTCGGACGAGGGCCTGGAGGCCTGGACCGTGCGCGAGGTGTGGATCGCCGGGACCGCCACGCCCACGCACTACGTCGACGTGACCAAGACCTTCCCGCGCAAGATCGCCGCGCTGCGCGCGCATGTGAGTCAGATCTCCGGCCGGGACGGTCTGGAGGATTTCCTGCGGGAGCGGCTGGCCCGGGCCGCCTCGCAGGGCGGGCTGCCCGAGGGCAGCCTGGCCGAGGTATTCCAGGTCCTCGACACCGGCTGACGCCGTGTTGACCCGGGGGACCACCCCCCGGACCCCCCGCTGCCATCCGCTTGGGCCGGCAGGCCGGCCCTCGCGCCTGGCACGGCCTTTGGCCGGGCAGATGCCCCGATCACAGCCGGACGGCGGCCACCGAGGGCCCGGCGGACCGAAATCCCCAGGTCACTCGCCGGAAACATTCCGGTAACAGCAGGCTGTCTAAATAGTTAATGCAAGGTAGCCAAAACATTAACGATAGGCGGCTGCAGCAGAAACGTCGCTTGCCCTCTCGCACCGACGTCGGCTCTGACCACAGTGTTCTTGTCGACAGGCTCCCATCGCATCAGACAGTGATGACCCGACCACGAAAGTTCCCTTACCGTTCGTACACCTTGCGTTCACCTAAATCGGGCTGAGACATCATTTTTCCGATGCTTGGTGTTTCTTTCGGGCTTCGGCGGACTCAGGAGAGACTGGGGCCGCCGGCGGGACGGGTGACCGAAGAGGGCTCACCGATGCCGGCGAATGTTTGCGCTACTAGGAGGGCGTGAATGCGTATCCTGTCCAAACTGGTCGTGGGCGCGGCCGTCGCCGCGACCGCGGTCACCATGGCCGCCCCGTCGGCCCTGGCCGATCCGCCACGCGGGGTTAGCCCCAGGGGCTTCGACGTGGTCGGCGTCGGTTCCAACACCATCGAGTTCGTGATGGACCAGTTCTCGTTCGACTACAACCGCACCCAC
>NZ_DASYZI010000009.1:0-12294 GCF_035946395.1 Actinocrinis sp. | reverse complement strand
GCGACGCCGTCGATATACGCCTCGTCTGCGGTGGGGTTGTATGACTTCGAACCCGGACGCAGGATTTCCGGTTCCGGCACGCCGCAGCGCAGCGTGATCGGCGGGTCGCCCCAGGCCGCCGTCATCGGCGAGCCTGGGGCGGTGTCGCGGCGGTTCTCGTTGTTCACGGTCTGCGGGACGTCCTTGGTCAGCGCCGCGCATGCGCTCTGTGCGCTTGCCGACGCCGTTCGCGGAACGTCCACGGCGACCGCGTCGCCGGAATTGAACAGCAGCCAGATCGCGCCGGCGGTGAGGGCCACCACGATGAGCGCGGCCGCCGCCAGCAGGAGGGTCGAGTACCGGCCGTCGCGCACCCTACCTCCGTATCGCATGTTCTCCGCGTTCGCGTGGGTCGGATCGGTTCGGTCAGAGCCGCACCACCGGGCAGGTGAGAGTGCGGGTGATGCCGTCGATGGTCTGGATCCGGGCGACCACCAGCTTGCCCAGGTCGTCCATCGTCTCCGCCTCGGCGCGCACGATGACATCGTACGGTCCGGTCACGTCCTCGGAGCTGGTGACCCCCGCCAAGCCCGCGATCTTCTCGGCGACCGAAGCCGCCCGGCCGACCTCGGTCTGGATGAGGATGTACGCCTGCACCATGCGGTCCTCCCTGTCCGTCCTGTCCGGTTGGACTAGTGAGAGTAGTCAATTAGAACTATGCGACGGCGAAACGTTACCTGCCTGATACCCGCGTGGCGCAAGCGGACCCGGATCGGGTTCCCACCAGGCAGTGGCTCCGGCCGATCTAGGGGTGTTTGAGCTGTGGAGTCGGTTAAGGGCGCGGCGTGTGGCGCGTGCGTTCGCAAGGCGGAGGGTTGTGCTCGGACTGGGCGTCCGGCCGGATGCGACAGGTGCCTGGCGGCACCCGGGGGCCCGATAACGCGGCGAGCGTGCGTGATGGGCGACGCGGCCCCGGCACCTCAGCTCAAACACGCCCTAAGCTTGCCGGGTGAGTGAACTGGCCGCCGATACGAGTGCCGACGAGACGCTGAGCGACGTCGGGGAATTCGGACTTATCGACCGGATCTCCCGGCACATGGCGCAGGGAGCCGCGGTGCTGCTCGGCCCCGGCGACGACGCGGCCGTGCTCGCCGCTCCGGACGGCCGTGTCGTGGCGTCTACGGACCTGCTGCTGGAGGGGCGGCACTTCCGTACCGACTGGTCCACCGGCTACCAGATCGGCCGCAAGGCGGCCGCTCAGAACCTCGCCGACATCGCCGCGATGGGCGCCGCGCCGACCGGGCTGCTGGTCGGTCTGGCGGCGCCTGGTGGGCTTCCGGTGGACTGGGCGCGGCAGTTCGCGCGGGGCCTGGCCGACGAGTGCGCTCTGGTCGGCGTCTCGGTGGCCGGAGGGGACACCACACGTGCCGCCTCCATCATGATCGCCGTCACGGCGCTCGGAGACCTCGGCGGCCGGGCACCGGTGACCCGGGCGGGCGCCCATCCGGGTGACATGGTGGCGATCGCGGGCGAGCTCGGCTGGTCGGCCTGTGGATACGAGTTGCTGTCGCGAGGCGCGCAGGGAGAAGGGCCAAGGAAGGCCGTGGCCCGGCACCGCTCGCCGGAGCCGCCGTACGCGCAGGGATTGAGCGCGGCCATGGCGGGCGCCACCGCGATGATCGACGTGAGTGACGGTCTGCTCGCCGACTTGGGGCACATCGCGCGGGAAAGCGACGTGGGCATCGACCTCGAACCCGGAGCCTTTCCGATTCCCGAAGAACTGGCCGAGGCGGCGCGTCGGCTCGACAAAGACGTGCTGCGGTGGATCCTCACGGGAGGCGAGGATCACGCACTCGCTGCGTGTTACCCGGCCGTTGCCGACATACCGCAGGGTTGGTCTGTCGTCGGGACCGTGCTCAAGCGCTCCGCAGATTCGTCCGAGCCACGCGTTACCGTCGCCGGTGCCGCGTGGGACGGCCCGCAAGGATGGGATCACTTTGCTTGATTCGTCTGACACACAGCCACCGGGGGCGCAGTCACCGGCGGTGCAGACAGAAACTGCACAGACAGAAACTGCACAGACACCGCCACGAGTACTCACGATCGCGGGTTCGGACTCGGGCGGGGGAGCGGGCGTCCAGGCCGACCTGAAGACGATGCTCTCCCTCGGTGTGCACGGGATGAGCGTGATCACCGCGATCACCGCGCAGAACTCACTGGGTGTGCACGGCGTCTGGCCGATGCCCCTGGAGGCCGTCACGGCTCAGTTCTCGGCGGTGGTCGGCGACATCGGCGTCGACGCGGTCAAGGTGGGCATGCTCGGGACCGCGCAGGCAGCCTCGGCGGTGGCCGCGCTGCTCGCGGGGCTCGACCCGGCGGTGCCCGTCGTCGTCGATCCGGTCTCGGTCTCCAGGCACGGCGACCGGCTCTTGGCCGACGACGCGCTGGACGTGCTGCGGACCGAAGTGCTGCCGCGTGCGACGGTCGTCACACCGAACCTGGACGAGGCGCGAGCGTTGACCGGCATCGCGGTCACCGACCTCGACGGAATGCGCGCCGCGGCGGCGAAACTGCTCGGATCGGGGCCGACGTGGGTTCTGGTCAAGGGCGGCCACCTCGACTCGGACAAGGCGACAGACCTGCTGACGAACGGTCAGGACGAGGTAACGCTCACCGCCTCGCGCAGCGACAATCGCCATACGCACGGCACCGGCTGCACGCTGGCGAGTGCGGTGGCGGCGTACCTGGCGCGTGGACGCACGGTGCCCGAGGCGGTGCGTGCGGCGAAGCTCTACGTCACGAACGCCATCGCAGCCGGATTCCCGCTCGGCACCGGCATCGGTCCGGTCGATCACGGCTGGAAACTGCGTCAGCACTGGATGACGGCGACAGTGCGGTGATGACAGTGGTGCGATGATGACAAAAGCCCCGCGTCGCGAGGACGCGGGGCGGCAAAGGCACCGTACGGCTAGCGGGAGACGCGATTGACCTTCCCGGCCTTCAGGCACTTGGTGCAGACGTTCTGGCGCTTCGGCGTGCCGTTCGCCAGCGTGGTGCGCACCCGCTGAATGTTCGGGTTGAAGCGACGCTTGGTGCGGCGGTGCGAGTGCGAGACATACATGCCGAAGCCCGGACCCTTGCCGCAGACGTCGCAGGTAGCAGCCACGGGAGACACTCCAAAAGACCGATGGTGATGTACGAGTACTTGAAGCTCACGGCCGACCGGGTTTCTCCGTGTTGAGAAGGAGAAGCGGCGGGCAACCTGGTCAGGGTAACGTACCGGGCCGCGCGAGAGCCAATCCGCTCGGAACCGCGGTTGACGGCGACGAGCCGAATATCCTCGGGACCAAAAGTTTCCCGACTCCGGCGGACAGGAAGGCGCAGCGTGCAGGAGACGCTCGACGGGCCGAAGGTGCGCCGGTGGGCGCGGGCGTGCCTGGTCGCCCTCGGCCGTGCCCGCGAGGAGATCGACGCGCTGAACGTCTTCCCGGTGCCCGACGCGGACACCGGTACCAACCTCTTCCTCACGTTCGAGGCGGCCTGCGAAGCGCTCGACTCGCTGCCCTCCGACGCCGGCGACGAGCCGGCCGGCGCGGCGGCGGCGCTCGGCGCGCTGGCTTCCGGAGCGCTGCGGGGCGCGCACGGGAACTCGGGCGTCATCCTCAGCCAGCTGCTGCGCGGGCTGGCCGACGAGGTCGGTGCCGCGATCCGGGACGGGCAGCCCGCCGGGCCGCGAGTGCTGGCCGCCGCGCTGGCCGAGGCGGCGGAACTGGCCTGGCAGGCGGTCGCAGCCCCGGCCGAGGGCACCATGCTCACCGTCGCCCGCGCCGCGGCCGACGCCGCCTGCGGCGTCGTGGACGACGCGGACCAACCGGGCGACTGGACGCTCGAACCCACCTTCTTCGCCGTCGCCGAAGCCGCCCGCGAAGCGGCTGAGGAGGCGCTCGCGCGTACACCCGAGCAACTGGCCGTGCTCAGTGCGGCCGGCGTGGTCGATGCCGGAGGCCGCGGGGTATGCGTCATGCTCGACGTCCTCGCCGCGCTGCTCGGCGGGTACGACCCGGGGCGCGCGGTCACGATCGGCCCGGTGCGCATGCCGCCACGGTCCGCCCCGGCGGTGGAGGCCGGGCCGCGGCACGAGCTCGACACGGTCGCGCCGGCCTTCGAGGTCATCTACCTGATCGACACGGCCGAGCCGCAGATCAGCAGGCTGCGCGCCGCCCTGGTGGACATCTGCGAGCAGGGCGGCGGCAACTCCCTGGTGATCGCCGGAGGCGCTGGTTCCTACCGCGTGCACATCCACGTCGAGCAGCCAGGGCCGGCGATCGAGGCCGCCATACGCTGCGGTGCGCTGCACGACCTGGAAGTCAATCTGCTGCCCGACGCCCTGCCGGGCGACGCTCCAGTCAGCGCCCCTGCGCTGGTCGACCCTGTGCTGCTCGACCCTGCTGCCGAACGCGTACCGGCACAGCTGCGTGCAGCGCCGGGGCGCGCCGTTCTGGCCGCCGCTCCCGGTCCCGGTATAGCCGAGCTGTTCGCCGCGGCCGGCGCGATCCCGCTGCCCTGCCTCGCCGGACGTCCGCCGACCAGCGCCCAGCTCAGCCGCGCCATCGCGGACGCCGGGGTCGAGGAGATCGTGGTGCTGGTCAACGACGCGGAGGGAATCGCCGCCGCGTCCGCCGCCGCGGAGCAGGCGCACCGTGGCTCGTCCGGTGTACGCGTCGCGGTGGTGCCGAGCAAGGCCGTGGTGCAGGGCATCGCGGCGCTCGCGGTGCACGAGCCGGGCCGCCGCTTCGACGCCGACATAGTCGCGATGACCGCGGCGGCCGGGGCCACCCGGCACGGCGCGCTCCAGATCGCCGAGGACGACGCGTGGACCATGGCGGGCGTCTGCCACGCCGGAGACGTGCTCGGCTTCATCGAGAGCGACGTCGCCCTGATCGCGCCGACGCTGCGGCAGGCCGCGCTCGAACTGGCCGACCGGATGGTGTCGGCGGGAGGTGAGATGGTGACGCTGGTGACCGGGGACGGATTCGGCGCCGCGGGCGACGGGCTGACCGCCGCCGAGCTGGTCGAGGCCGTCACCGCCCGCGTGCACGCGCGGCGGCCGGAGATGGACGTGGTGGCCTACGAGGGCGGCCAGGACGGCTGGCCGCTGCTGATCGGGGTGGAGTGAACGGTGGCGGACAGCGCCGGCCAGAAGCATGCCGACCCGATGGCCGAACCGCTGCGGAAGCTGCTCGGCGACCGCACGGCCAAGGTGCTCGAACGCAATCTCGGCGTGTCCACGGTCGGCGAGCTGCTGCGCCACTACCCGCGCCGCTACCAGGAGCGCGGCGAACTCACCGACCTGGCGGACCTGGCGCTCGACGACTTCGTCACGGTGCTGGCCGAGGTGGAGAAGGCGACCAAGCGCCAGTTCAAGGGCCGGCGCGGCACCATCACCGAGGTCGTGGTCACCGACGGCAGGGCCAGGCTGGCGCTCACGTTCTTCAACCAGCCCTGGCTGGACCGCGAACTGCGGCCCGGCCGGGTCGCGCTGTTCTCCGGGAAGATCACCGAGTTCCGCGGGAAGCGCCAGCTCGCCCAGCCCGAGTTCGAGCTGCTCGCGGGCGACGCGGACGCGCAGGAGGAGGCCGAGCGCTACGCCGAGGAGCTGATCCCGATCTACTCCGCCTCCGCGGGTGTCTCCTCGCGCAAGATCGAGCTCTGCATCAAGACGCTGCTCGGCGCCATGGGGGAGCCCGGTGACCCGGTCCCGGCGGCGGTGCGTGCGGAACATCGGCTCATCGGACTGGAGACCGCGCTGCGCGGCATCCACCGGCCGGATGACAAGTCCGAGATCGCCGCAGCCCGGCGCCGACTCAAGTGGGACGAAGCGCTGCCGCTGCAAGTCGTGCTGGCGCAGCGCCGCCGTAGCGCGCTCGAACAGCCGGCCGTGCCGCGTCCGGTCCGCTCCGGCGGCCTGCTCGACCGCTTCGATGCGAGGCTGCCCTTCGAGCTGACGTCCGGTCAGCGCGAGGTATGCGCGCAGATCGAACAGGACTTGGCGGCCACTCACCCCATGCACCGGCTGCTCCAGGGCGAGGTCGGCTCCGGCAAGACCGTGGTCGCGCTGCGCGCGATGCTCACCGTGGTCGACGCGGGCGGCCAAGCCGTGCTGCTCGCCCCGACCGAGGTGCTGGCCCAGCAGCACCACCGCTCCGTCCTCGACCTGCTCGGCCCGCTGGCCCGCGCCGGGCAGCTCGACGGCGACCCGGACGGCACCCGCGTCGCCCTGCTCACCGGATCGCAGGGGGCGAAGGAACGGCGTACCAACCTGCTGGACGCGGCGAGCGGCGCCGCCGGGATCGTGATCGGCACGCACGCGGTCATCGAGGACACCGTGCAGTTCGCCGACCTCGGCTTGGTCGTCGTGGACGAACAGCACCGATTCGGCGTCGAGCAGCGCGACGCCCTGCGGGTGAAAGCCGCACAGCCGCCGCACCTGCTGGTGATGACCGCCACGCCGATCCCGCGCACCGTCGCGATGACCGCCTTCGGCGACCTGGAGACCTCGGTCCTCGCCGAGCTCCCGCGCGGCCGCTCGCCGATCTCCACGCACGTCGTTCCCGCCGCTGAC
Organism: Actinocrinis sp.; assembly: GCF_035946395.1. Lineage (NCBI taxonomy): Bacteria > Bacillati > Actinomycetota > Actinomycetes > Catenulisporales > Actinospicaceae > Actinocrinis > Actinocrinis sp. Next base: position 5,693 of record NZ_DASYZI010000009.1, on the reverse strand, counting down.
AAACCGCACTACCTCGAACGCACCTGGGTCCGCATCCGTGAAGAGGTCGCCGCCGGGCACCAGGCGTACGTGGTGTGCCCGCGGATCGGCGATGGCGCAGCCACCGGCAGCGACGAAGCCGAGGGCGGAGATGTCGACGTGGACGCTACGCGTGGTCCGGGACGGGCACGGCCGGACGCTGAGGGCGTGGATGAGACGGCGGACGTGGACGACGGCGAGAGCCAACTCTCCTTCGACGACCTCGCCGCCGCGGCGCCACCCGCGCGCCCCCCGCTCTCCGTCGTGGACATGTCCCGGCAGCTGACTGAGCACGAACTCTCCGGCCTGCGGGTCGGCGTCCTGCACGGCCGCCTGACCCCGGAGGAGAAGGACACGGTGATGACCGCGTTCGCTGCGGGCGAGGTCGACGTGCTCGTCGCCACGACCGTCATCGAGGTCGGCGTCAATGTGCCGAACGCCACAGTGATGGCGGTGCTCGACGCCGACCGGTTCGGCGTCTCCCAGCTGCACCAGCTGCGCGGCCGGGTCGGCCGCGGCTCCGCACCCGGGCTGTGTCTGCTCGTCACCGAGGTCCCGGCGGACACGCCGGCGCGCGAGCGGCTGGACGCGGTCGCCGCCACCCTCGACGGCTTCGAGCTCTCCCGCATCGACCTCGAACAGCGCCGGGAGGGCGACGTGCTCGGCGCGAGCCAGTCCGGCCGCCGCTCCTCGCTCAAGCTGCTGCGCGTCCTGCACGACGAGGACATCCTGCGCGACGCCCGGCAGGCCGCGACCGACCTCGTGCAGCGCGACCCGAGGCTGTCCGGCGAACCCGCGCTGGCCGCCGCCGTGGCCGCGCTGGTGAGCTCGGACCGCGCCGAGTACCTGGAGAAGTCCTGAGCCGGCCGAGAGAGTCAACCATATGACGCGCATCATCGCCGGGGCCGCGCGGGGCCGGCGCCTCGCCGTGCCCGACGGCCGCAACACCAGGCCGACTTCCGACCGGGCCCGCGAGGGGCTGTTCTCCGCGCTCGACGCCGCGCTCGGCGGGATGGCCGGGCTGCGTGTGCTCGACCTCTACGCCGGTTCCGGGGCCGTCGGCCTCGAAGCGCTCTCCCGCGGCGCGTCCGCGGCGCTGCTGGTCGAGTCGGACCGCGTCGCGGCCAGGGTCGTGCGCGCGAACCTCGACGCGCTCGGCCTGCCCGGCGGCCGGATCTCCGCCGACCGGGTCGAGCGTCTCGCCGCGGCGCCGTGCCCGGACGCGGCATACGACGTCGCCTACCTCGATCCGCCCTACGCCATGTCTGCCGAGGAACTCGCCGCGGTGCTGGTCGCGTTGTCCGAGCACGACTGGCTCGTAGACGGCGCCCTGGTCGCGGTGGAGCGTGCGTCCCGTGCCGCGCCATGGGTGTGGCCTGAGGGTTTCGACGCGCTCAGATCCCGCGGTTACGGGGAAGGAACCGTCTGGTACGGTCGCCGCCGAGCCGTGTAGCGGCGAATAAAGATCCGAAGGCCGGCGGGGTCCACCGCGGACCGCCGCCGACGACGACAAGGAAAGTCTCGTGGACCCCAATCCCGGTTCCCTCGCGACGACACCGCGCCGTGTGGTCTGTCCCGGCTCCTTCGACCCGGTGACCAACGGCCACCTCGATGTGATCCGCCGGATGTCGCTGCTGTTCGACGAGGTCATCGTCGCGGTCGGCAAGAACGCCGGGAAGAACGGCCTGTTCGACTACGGCGAGCGGACGCAGATGATCCGGGGGGTCACCGCGCACCTGCCGAACGTCTCCGTCGAGGTCTTCGAGGGCCTGCTGGTCGACTTCTGCGTCGAGCGCGGCGCCAAGGCGATCGTCAAGGGGCTGCGCGCGGTCGGCGACTTCGACTACGAGTTGCAGATGTCACAGATGAACCACCGGCTGGCCAACGTCGAAACCCTGTTCGTACCGACCAACCCGCTCTACAGCTTCCTGTCCTCCTCGCTGATCAAGGAGGTCTGCGCGCTCGGCGGGGACGTCTCCGGGCTGGTTCCGGAGCCGGTGCTCGACCGGTTGGTCGAGCGGCTGCGCAAGTAGCGTTCCGGTACTTACACGATATTTCCGGCAGGCGGCCCATTTCCGGCACGTGCCCCGCGCACGTCACCGTACGGGGTACCGTTGGCGGGACGCCCGCTTTCCGGCGTCGCCCGTGAGCCAGGGAGTGCCAGTCCGGTGGACGTTAACGCCAAGATCGACGAACTCATCGAGATCGTGGAGAGCGCGCGCGCGATGCCGATGTCGGCCTCGTGCGTCATCAACCGCGCCCAGGTGCTTGACCTGCTCGACGACCTCAAGCGGGGCCTGCCGGAAGAGATGGACAAGGCCCGCAGGGTGCTCGCCGACCGCGAGTCGGTCCTGGCGGACGGCCGCCGCGAGGCCGAGCGGCTGCTGGAGCGCACCCGCTCGGAGCGCGAGTCGATCATCGGGAACACGGACGTGAGCCGCGAGGCGCGCGGCGCGGCGGAGCGGATCCTCGCCGAGGCCAGGCACGAGGCGGAGCAGATGCGCCAGGAGGCCGAGGACTGGGTGGACCAGAAGCTGGCCAACTTCGAGGTCGTGCTCACCAAGACGATCCAGGCGGTCGGCCGCGGCCGGGAGAAGATGCGCGGCAGCTCCAACCCGATGGAGGAACTCGGCCGGCACGTCGACGAGCAGGACGCGGTCGCGGAGGAGCGGCGCCGTTCACGCGACTTCGGCGACGAAAACAGGTTCGACGGGTACGAGAGCCAGGAGTTCACCGTCGACACGTTCGCGGCCGAGGCCGAGCGCCCCTACGAACAGCACGAGTACGAGCACGAGGGCTACCCCGAGCGCCAGGGCGACTACGTGACGCAGGGCGCGTACGCGTCCGACCAGCACGACGGCTACAGCTACGAGCAGGGCGCGTACGACCAGGGTGCGGCGCACGGGTACGGCACCGGCGAGTTCCACACCGACCCGCAGCCGGCTCACTACGGCGGCCAGGGTTACGGCGACCAGGACTACGCGAACGGTTACGGCCAGCCGCAGCAGTACGGCCAGCCCCCGCAGCAGCGGCAGGCCCCGCCCGCGCAGTACCCGTCCGAGGAGACCTCGTACTTCGACACCGGCCTGATCGACGTGCGCCAGTTCCAGCACGACGGCTACGGCCGCTGAGCTGGGCTGCCGAACTGGGCCGATCCACGGCCACGGCCGGTGAGCCCCGCAGTTTGCTAAGCTTGACGGCCGGTAAACCATCCCCTTTTTCCGTTGTGGGAAGTCGTCATGCCTGCCGCACCGAAGCCGCGCCGATTCGACGCGCGGTCGCCGTTCGTTTTCGACGTGCGGGAGCTCGGCCGCCGTGCCGGTGCCATGCGTACGTACGACCGGGACATTCCGGCCGCCGACCTGCTCGACGTGAAGGGGACGCTCGACGACCTCTACTCGGCCGAGGGCGCCGACCTGGTGCTCGATCTGCGGATCGAGTCGGTGGTCGAGGGGATACTGGCCACCGGACGGGTCTCCGGCTCGCTGGTCGCGCAGTGCGTGCGCTGCCTCGACCCGATCGAGGTGGAGCTCGACGCCGACTTCCAGGAGCTGCTCTACTACGACATCTCGGACCTGACCGCCGAGGAGGCGGAAGAGGCGCAGCTCGTGGTCGAGGACCTGATCGAGGTCAAGGCGCTCGTGCACGACGCGGTGATGCTGGAACTGCCGCTCCAGCCGCTGTGCGAGGAGGACTGCCCCGGCCTGTGCGCCGAGTGCGGCGCGCGGCTGGCGGACGACCCGGAGCACGGGCACGACGCCGTGGACCCGCGCTGGGCCGCGCTCAGCGGGCTGTCCCTGAGCGGACCGGACGCGGGCGAGGACGGCGATGGGTGACGACGGGTGAACAGCACCCGGCGCCGTCCAGTACAGTCGTCGGAAGCAATTCCGGTCCGGGCGCAGCCGATCGCGTGCCGTCCGCCCGGTGAGCCAAGAAGCCTATAATTCTTCAGCTACAGCAGTGACAGTACCCTTCGGCGGCTTGACGGCCCCGGCGGGCGATGACCAGGAGAGTTCGAACCGTGGCCGTTCCCAAGCGCAAGAAGTCCCGCAGCCGCACCCGTTCGCGGCGTGCCCAGTGGAAGGCCGCGCCGCTGACCCTGGTCGCCTGTGACCGCTGCCGGGAGACCAAGCTGCCGCACACGGTGTGCAACAACTGCGGCACCTACAACAAGCGCCAGGTCATCGCAGTCTGACGGCCGGGAGCCGCCCCGTGACCGATTCCCAGGTGCCCCCCGCCGTGCTTGAGCAGCGGCTCGGTCTGCCGATCGAGCCGCTGCTACTGGAACGCGCGCTGACGCACCGGTCGTTCAGCTATGAGAACGGCAACGTGCCGACCAACGAGCGCCTTGAGTTCCTCGGCGACTCGGTGCTCGGCCTGGTCGTGACCAGCACGCTGTACGAGACGCATCCGGACCTGCCCGAGGGGCAGCTGGCCAAGTTCCGTTCGCACGTGGTCAACTCGCGCGCGCTCGCGGACGTGGCCCGCGATCTCGGGCTCGGCGCGTTCCTGCGGCTGGGCAAGGGCGAGGAGGCCACCGGCGGCCGGGACAAGTCCTCGATCCTGGCCGATACCATGGAGGCGCTGATCGGCGCCGTCTACCTCGACCACGACCTGGACGCCGCCGCCGCGCTGATCCACCGGCTCTTCGACGCGCTGATCGAGGCCTCGGCCGGGCTCGGCGCGGGACTGGACTGGAAGACCTCGTTGCAGGAACTGACCGCCGAGCACTCCCTAGGCGTGCCCGCATACGTGGTCACCGAGGACGGCCCCGACCACGACAAGTACTTCGCCGCCCGGGTCCGCGTCGCCGAGCGCGAATATCCGCACGGCCGCGGCCGCTCGAAGAAGGTCGCCGAGCAGATCGCGGCCGAGCACGCCTACCGGGCGATCCGGTCCGTGCACGGTTCCGTGAAGGCGGAGCCGGACGCCGAGAAGGCCTAGCGGGCGATGCCAGAGCTGCCTGAGGTCGAGGTCGTCCGGCGCGGGCTGGAGAAGTGGACGGCCGGGCGCACGGTCGCGGCGGTCGAGGCGCTGCACCCGCGGGCGGTGCGCAGGCACGGCGCCGGTGCGGACGACTTCGCCGCACGGCTGACCGGCCGGACGTTCGGCGTCGCGCAGCGGCGCGGCAAGTACCTGTGGATACCGTTGGACACGGACGCGGAGTTGGACGCGGACGAGGCCGTGGTCGGGCACCTCGGCATGAGCGGGCAGCTGCTGATCCAGCCGCCCGGCACGCCTGACGGCCCGCATCTGCGCGTCCGCGTGGTGTTCGACGACGACGGGTCCGAACTGCGCTTCGTGGACCAGCGGACTTTCGGCGGGCTGCTCCTCGACTCGCTCAAGGACGGCGTCCCGGTGACGATCAGTCACATCGCCCGCGATCCGCTGGAGCCGGGCTTCGACGACGCGGCGTTCATCGCGGCACTGCGCGCGAAGAACACCGGCGTCAAGCGCGCGCTGCTCGACCAGTCGCTGGTCAGCGGTGTGGGCAACATCTACGCCGACGAGGCGCTGTGGCGGGCCAGGCTGCACTGGGCCCGGCCCACCGAGACGCTGAACGGCCCGGAGGTGAGCCGCCTGCTCGCCGCGGTCCGCGAGGTGCTCGGCGAGGCGCTGGCCGTAGGCGGGACCTCGTTCGACGACATGTACGTCGACGTCAACGGGGAGAGCGG
>NZ_DASYZI010000008.1:0-2897 GCF_035946395.1 Actinocrinis sp. | reverse complement strand
CAGACGCACACGCCCGTCCCGGCTACGCGGCGGGGACAGTCCCGCCAGCGACCGGCGTAACCGGACAATATCGACCCGCGCCCGCGCCAGGGCGAGATACAGCATCTGGTGCCCGCGCCGATGCACCGGTTCGAGCGAGAGCTCCGGCACCGAGCACACCGGCCCGGCCACCGTGAGCACCGCGTCGGTCAACTCGAAAAGCTCGTCCGCGTACGAGTCCAGACACCTGAACCACGCCCACCGGAACCCGGCCAGCACCGCCCGCGGCTCGACACCGGCCCGCGCATACGCCAAACTCGGCACCACGGCCCCTGCCTGTATAGATGTGTCTTCTTGGTCGAAAACACATCATCAGGCAAGGGTCGTGCTCTATGCGACAGAATCCTGCGACAAACCCGAAAAGATCTTCAAGGACCTAAAAACTCAAGGTTAGTTTGCGCTGAAGTATCCGCCGATGTCGACGATCAGTCGTAGTGAGCCGCCTGATCCGTTGAAGAAGTCGATTTTCCCGTTGCTGGGCACGATTGCCAGGTTCGGTATGGCTTGGCCGGGTGAGAAGTTCAGGTTCGACACGGTGGGTTTGGTGGTGCCGTCCGGGTAGGCGGTCAGGTAGCCGCCGGCTGCGGTCTGGGCGACTGTGAGGTTGGCCAGGATCGCGGTGGCGCTGCCCTGGATCGGCAGGGTCAGCACGCCGTTGCCCGCAACGGGTGAGGCGGACGCGGTGCCCAGGCCGATGCGGGTGTCCACGATCCGGTCCGGGCCCAGGGCGTGGTAGACGGCTGCGCCGGTGCCGGCGCTGAAGTACCCGGCGATGTCGGCGATCACCTGTGTGGCGCCCGCGCCGTTGTAGAAGTCGACCCTGCCGTCCGCGCCGACCGGGACGATCACCATGTTGGCGATCGTCTGGTTGGTCGAGAAGTTGAGGTTGGACACCCCCGGCCGGTTCACCGGGCTGCCGGCCGATGTCTGGTTCGGGTAGACGGTGAGGTAGCCGCCGGCCGCGGGGGCGGTGACGGTGACGTTCATCGCCACCGCGGTGATCCCGGAGGGGATCGCCACGCCACTGACAGTGCTCCCGCCGACCGGGAGCGAAGCGACTGCCCCGGTGCGGATGGCGCCGGTGGGGACGCCGATGCCCTTGCGGGTGTCCATCGCGCGTACCGGGCCGACCGCGGTGTACGTGGAGGTAGTGGTGCTAGAGACGGTGGTGAAAAAGCCGGCGAGGTCGCCGACGAACTGCACGGTGCCTGCGGAGCCGTTGGTGATGTCCACCTTGCCGTCCGCGCCGACCGGCACGACAACAAGGTTCGGCACTGTTTGGCCGTTGGCCCAGTTCAGGTTGGAGGTCGGCGGAGCGGCGGAGCCGTCCGGGTAGACGGTCGCGTAGCCGCCTGCGGCGTTGGCCGTCACGGTCACGTTGAGCGCGACCGCGGTCACGTTGCTCGCGGCCACGCCGTTGGCGCCGGTGATCTGGAGCTTGATCGTGCCGCCGCTCGCGGGGACGGGGCCGTTCGCGCCCTGGTTGTGCCGGGTGTCCAGGATGCGCGTCGGACCAACCGGCGTGTAGTAGCTCGCCGCGGACGTGACATTGCCCTTGCACGCGACGGCGGCCACACCGGACGCCACCGGCGCGCCCCAGCCGCTGGCCATGTCATAGCCGCTGGTGGCCGGGTAGGCGTACGGGGCGTGGTAAGCCGAGATGCCGTTGTTGCCGGAGGTGATGTCGCGGAAAACCGAGTAGTTCGACGGGGTCGTGCCCGCGGCGTAGAGCGCGGGGGCCGCTTCTCCGGCGTTTCCGTTGGTTTTACAGGCCGCGCTTGAGTCCGCCAGCGCGTAGATCGCGGCCCAAACCGGCGCCGCACCGCTGGTGCCGCCGATGATGCCCAGGTCGATGGCGCTGTCGGCCGAGTTGTACTCCGCGATCACGTAGCCGTCGACCGGGTCGGCGAACGCTGACACGTCGGGAACCTGACGGCAACCCGCCCCAGCGGCGGCCGCGCAGTTGGCGGTGTAACCCGTGGCGGCGATGCCCTTCTGGAAGACCGGCTGCGTCTGCGCCGAGGAGACACCGCCGCCGCCCGCGCCGTAGGAGCCGCCCTGCGCTGAGTTCCACGTGCTCTGCGGCGGGTTGTTCAAGCCACTCATGCTGGTGCCGCCGACGCCCAGCACGGTGGGCTGGCTGGCCGGGTCGTCCACCGCGAGGCTGCTGTTGGGCGTGGTGTCGGCCGTGTTGTAGCAGTCGGTCGACCCGCTGTCGCCGGAGGACGCGACGACCGTCTGGCCCTGCGCGGCGGCGGTGGCTAGCAACGTGCTTTCAGACGAGAGGAACGACGAGGAGGCATTGGCCTCGCACACGCCCCAACTCGTCGAGACCACCTGCGCCTTGTCATCGGAGACGATCTTGCTGTAGACGTCCAGGACGTTGGCAGGCGAGGTCGTCTGCAAATTCCAGTCCGGCCCGGCGTAGTCGATGACGCTCACACCGGGCGCCAGGTCGGCGATGTTCTCGATGTCGAGCGCGGACTCGACCCCGACATTGGCGTGCATGTCGGCAGCCGCCGTCGGACCGCCGTCAACCTTGACCAGGCTGACGGTGCTCTTGCTGCCATAGCAGGTGAGGATGTCGCCGACGCCCTGCGGGTCGTAGTTCTCAAGTTCGAAGACCGCGACCGTGACCCCAGTGCCGTCGGCGCCGTTGGCCAGCAGGGAACCGAGCCCATAGATGTTCGAGATCGCGTCGGCGGTGTAGTAATCGGTGCCGTCGTGCAGCGCCTTCACCCCCGGCGGCGGGGAGCCGAAGGACTGGTTGATAGCGGGGCAGCTCGGCACTGCGGTACTGGGTGAAACGGCCTTGGGCAACACGGAGTTCGGCGAAACAGACGCGTGCGCCGACAAGG
>NZ_DASYZI010000007.1:0-56829 GCF_035946395.1 Actinocrinis sp. | reverse complement strand
CGCCAGCAGGTCCTTGTGGGGCGGCCTCCACGTGTTCGGTGGCCTTGGGGAACTTCGTTGTGGTACTTCAACTTCACCCGGCGCTCGTCGGCCTGGCCGTACTCGGGCCCGCACAAAGTCGGCCTCGGCGCCCATCAGCTGCCTGGCGAACAGCGTCACCATCTGTGCAGCGTGTCGGGACTCACTGAGGCGACGTTCTCGTCCAGGACGGCAGGGAACGGCACACCATCTACAGAGTCATCGCGCTGGTTTCTCCTTCAGGCTTGGTTGTCTTGAAGGATCGGCCGGTGGCTGCTCGCATCCGGGAACCACGCTCGTCACACGGTATGACTTCACTTCTCCGTGAGGATCAGCCGTATAACACTTCCCTGGGGTGGCCGGGACTACTGCTCTTCCTGGGAAGCTCGGTTTCGGTTGCTCTTTCCAGCCAGCGGCCCGGCTTTTAACGGCTGATCGTGGTGGCCTACCGCATTGTAAGCGGCCAGCCAGTCGGTGGCGCGGTAGTCGCCGCGCCGGGTGAATACTGCGACACCTCGCCGGCTGGTGGATCTGTTCGGGTACGCCGCTTCGGCGGAACCGTGCCGCAGAGGCGCCAGGCGCCATTGCGGGCCACTCCAAGTCACTGCGGATTCGGCCGGACCGGTCACCCAGGCGTGTGGCGGGTATTCGCTGAGGCGGCAGTCTGTGGTGCGCTCGCGCAGCAAGGCGGCGTAAGCCTGGTCGTCGAGCACGCAGCCAGTGGGGGCGCGTCCCGCGGGCCAGTCGGGGGACGTGTGCCCGCGTTCGAGAGCTGCCTGCCACAATCCCGGCAGATCGTGTTCGAGCCGGCTCTGGTCCGCCATCTGTTCAAGCATCCACAACAGGCGCCCCGCTCCTCTACGCGGCTCAAGCCTGCGCCATCGGATCCGTCGGCTCAAGTCAGCGGCCACGATCGCGCACCACGGATGTACCGTGCCGAGGTGGCCCTGGTTGCCCAGCCAGTGCAGAATTCTGGGGGCTTCTTCGAGGATGGGATACATCGCGGAGTACGGGATCTCGATCTCGGTCGGCTGCTGGCGATCCGCAGGGTCTTGCTCCGGGGCAGCGCAGACTAGGAGGCTCGCCTGGGCGAAGTCCCCCGGCGCGCCTCCCGGCGTGAGCGCTGACGGAGGGGTTGATCGCTCGCCCCCTGCTGCTGGAGGCGACAGGGTGAGCAGTTGCGCGACCACGGGTTTGATGGCATCGGCGGCCGTGGCTTGAGCGAGGCGGGGCACTGTCGTTGCCAGGGTTCGGATGAGAAGACGCTCGGCCTCTGCGGCGCTGTCGGGGAAAGGAAGATCTGCCAGCGCCTTGCGTAAGTCAGTGCCCGTCGCGGGCGCGACCATGAGACGCGAAGTCAGGCGGCCGAGTTCGGTCGCGGTGAACCGCCCTGCTGCATCCTCGGCTTGCTGAACCATTTCGGCTTCCAGGAGAAACCGCAGTGCTCTGCGCAGCGGGTCCGGGTGCCGGCTGCCTTGGTGGTGGGCGAGGGTTTGCAGCCACCACCGATCAGCCGCTGACTCCGATGTCACCCTGCCTTGCACGGCCTCACTCAGGAGTTGCTCTGGCAGGTTTGCCTGGATCTGGGAATCGACGGTATGACCGTCGATGAGCCTTCGCCTCCATATCGCGTGCTCGTGCTCGTCGACGATGAGAAAGGCCCAGCCGTCCTCCTCTCCCGTACCGGCCCGCCCTGAGCGGCCGAACATCTGTAGGACGGTGGCCGTATCGAGTTCGCCGAAGCCCACCTGCGTGTCGCGCACGATCACAGCGCGAGCCGGCAGGTTCACTCCGGCCGCCACGGTGGTCGTCGCTACCAGCACGTCCATCTGCCGAGCACGGAAGGCTTCCTCGGCCTCGGAACGGTGCTCCCAGTCCTTGTAGTGGAGCCCTACGCCCACATGACGGCACGTGAGGTAAACCTGGTCGACGTCGTCTGGATGCACGTCGCGGACATCGGCCCCGCGAGAAGCCGCGATGACTAGCGCGGTCAACCGGACGCTTCGCTTGTTCCCGCAGAACACGAGAACACTTCCCCCGTCGGCGGTCACGTCGGACGTCAGGGCTGCGGCCAGTCGGGCGCGCGAGGCTTCGGTGACGTTCCAGTCCTGATGTGCGGCGATCATCGGCAGTTGCCAGGTCAGGCGGCCGGGGCGCCAGGTGACGGTGACGAGGCGGGCGTGGAGCCAGGAAGCGATCTGCGCGCTGTTGGTCACCGTTGCGGAAAGGCCGATGAGCCTTGTCGGGATCTGCGGGTCACGCATCCTGGCCAGCAAGCCTTCCAGGACAGGGCCCCGAACCGTGTCGCCGAGGAGGTGCACCTCATCGACGATCAATGCGCCGACCTCGTCGAGGACCTCGCGCAGTGAGGTGGAACGACAGATGGACTCGAACTTCTCCGTGGTGGCCACCCACAGGTCCGCCGCCTTCAGCCGGGCGAGGTCGAGCCGATGTTCCCCCGAGAGCCGTTCGATACGCAGCCCGCGGCGTCGCCACAGGTCGAGGTCCCGGTCCAGTTCGTCGGTGAGCGACCGCTGTGGGACGAGCCAGGCGGCCTTGCGGCCCTGTTCCAGAATGGCCCGCAGCGCCGCGGCCATGCCGACCACTGTTTTGCCGGCCCCGGTCGGAGCAAGGACTATCACGTTCTCGTCATTGCCCAGGATCTCGGGTATCGCTTGGCGCTGGGCAGGGTTCAGCGACGGGTACGGAAAGTATCCGAACCACGGCTCCGGGACGACTTCGCTCAGCGGGGTGGTGGCCGGCTCGTCTGCTGCTGCTTGCGTGTCCCAGAGGGCCTCGAATGCAGCGCGAGCAGACCGTGCTGCTTCTCTTGAACTCCGGTTGTGCAATCGGACCCGCGGCCGGTTGAGGTGACATGCGTGCGATTCCACACGGACATCGTCGAAGTGCGATCCTGAGATCTCCTCGTCTTCCACCAGGTATCGAAGGCGACGCACAGCGACTCCGGCACTCTGTAGCTTGTCGGCGACGTGGTCGAGCATCCGGTCGTCGGCGACGAGTGCCCGCGCATCCGGCACTGCCGCGAAGCACGGTGGTTCCTGGTCGGGATCGCTGATTTTGACCCATTGGAATGACGCCTCCAGCACGGTGGTCAAGTATGCCGGTCAGCAGTTGCCGGCTTGCGACAGGAGAGCCTTCGCGGTTGGAGCGGTCCAGCGCGTGCTATCGATTGCCGATCCTCGATGACAATCCAGGGGGGGACTGAGGGGGAGCGAGGGGGAGTTAGGTGGCCCTGGGGGTATGAACATTGGATTTCATGCGGCTATGGATATCAGCGTTGTAGATGAGTCGATGTGTGTGCTGTTGCCTTGGTGGCGCTTGTGTGTGCTGAAAACCATGCACTGATGACCTGCTGGAAGTTATGGATAAACAGCGTTGCCCCGTCCGCTGTCGGGCAGCGAGCGGGGCAACGTGGTGCCTGTCGCGTCGTGCGCGACCGGTTACTGGATCAGTGTGGCTCGGTCACGAGATCTCGACGCCGTTGACTTGCGCGTTGTCCTTCACCGTGACGAACTGGATGACGATCTGACCGCTGCTGTTCGCGGTCGTGGTGAACTGCTCGTCGACCGCCTTGTACTCCGCGCCCGCGGTGGCCAGGATGTCGAAGTTGCTGAGCACCGTGTTTCCGTTGATCAGCACATTGAATACGCGGGAGCCCGCAGCGGTCCAGTACTCCTCCGCGAAGTCCAATCGCACGGTATGGCTCGATCCCGCGGTGTAGCCGGGAATCGTGTAGGTGAAGTTGCCGTAGCGGTTGCTCTGGTAGACGGCCATCGGCGCCGGGTTCGTGACGCCGCTCACGTCGATCGTGTTACCGACGACAGCCGTCGCGCCGCCGTTGAAGTCTTCGTCGGCGACGAAGGGGGAGACAGCCGGACCGCCCGAGTTGATCTGGAGCGTCGCGGGCGGCGGGGGCGGCGGGGACGACGACGCTGAGGCCGACGGCGACGATGACGGCGATGGTGACGCCGAACTCGTCGACGGGTTGATCTCGATCCCGTTGACCTGCGCGTTGTCCTTGACCGTGTTGAACTGGACGGTGACTCTGCCGTTGCTGTTCGACGGTATGTTGAACTCTTCCACGACCGCCTTGTTCTGCGCGCCCGCGGTGCCCAGGATGTCGAAGTTGCTGAGCACCTGGCTTCCGTTGATCACCACGTTGAACACGCGCGAGCCCTTGGTCGTCCAGTACGACTCCGCGAAGTGCAGCCGCACCGTGTAACTTCCGCTCGTCGGCAGCCCGCCCACGCCGTAGCTGAAGGTGCCGAAGCGGTTGTGCTGGTAGACGGACATCGGCGCCGGGTTGGTCACACCGCTCAGGTCGATCGTGCTACCGGTGGCCGACGTCCCCCCGCCGGAGAAGTCCTGGTCGGCGACGAACGGAGCCGCCGCCGGACCGCCTGCGCTGATCTTGATGCCGTTCGGCAGCGGTGGCGGCGGCGCGGTGTTGAGCAGGCCGAAGATGGCCAGGCTCGACGAGAGCCCGACGAAGACCTGACCGTTCGTCACCATCACCGACGAGAACTTCACGTATCCCGAGATGCCGTCCCTGGCATTGTTCTGACCGCTGTTGTACAGCTCCGTCCCGAGGTTGTTGGCGTCATACGCGCGCAGCACCGAGTCGCCGCCCTCGATCCACGCGATGCCGGTGCCGGACGCGGTCCCGTTGCTCGAAACCACCACGTCGCCGCCGGTGCCGCCGAACGACTCGGGCGTCTTGGAGGTCTGAGCCGTCGACAGCTTGCCGCCGCTGAACGAGTAGGCCACGGTCGGCCCGCCCGACTCAGAGAAGTACACATACTGCCCGTTCGGGCCGCTGTAGAACCCCGGCGTGCTGAACAGCGATCCGACGCTTCCGACCGGCAGTTCCTGGACGATCTTGTCGACGTCCGTGCGGTTGTAGTCGGTGCCGCCGTTGCAGACGAGGTTGGGATCCGCCGTGAATCCGCCCATGCTCGTGGTGCTCACCACGAAGGGCCGTCCCTCCTTGCCCGCGTCGATCACCTCGTTCGCCGACGGGATCACCAGCGGGCCGCCGGAGCCGAGGTCGTTGTCCCCGCCGCACTTCGCGATGAACGGCGCGAAGTAGTCCTGCCGCTGGAGCGAGGCGTTCAGGCGCACGAAGCTCTGGCCCATGTCGGCGCCGCCGGTGTCGGCGTCGAACGTGCCGTTCCCGCTGACGTAGTAGAGGTTGCCGCTCGTGTCGGCGGACAGCGCGGCGCCGCCGCCCCAGAGGCCGGCCTGGCTGCCGTTCGCGGTGTCGTTGTAGAGGTTCGCCACCGAGAACGCGTTGTTCGCGTAGTTGTAGCCGAAGATCCAGCCGTGGTAGTTGCCGATGTCGCAGAACGAGGTGAAGGAGACGTAGAGGTGGCCGTTCGCGAGCAGGAGCGCGGAGCGCTGCCGTTCGATGCTGGGGTCGAAGGTGAGGTTCCCGCCGGAGCTGCCGGCGCCCGTTCCCGGCACCGAACCCTGGATGACGATGGCCGGCCACTTGTCGGCGCCCGTCGTGATGTCGAGGGCGTGCAGGCGGTAGACCTCCTTGCCGCCCTCCTGGTCGTATGCGACGACGAACATCGTGTTCGTGGTCGGGTCGATGACCGGAGTGCTGGTGATGCCGATGATCGGCTGCATGTCACCGCAGGCCTGGAAGCTGCTCGGCACCGCTTGCGCGCCGGCCGGCAGCAGGCTTACTTTCCACAGCGGTGCCGGGGGAGTGGTGGTGAACGCGTCGGCGTCGAACGCGTAGACGCTGTCGTTCTCGGTGGCGGCGAACACGACGTTGTGGGTCGCGCCGCCGATGGTGAGGCTCGGCATGTAGAGCGGCTGTGCGTACATCTGGCCGTCCACCGGGTACGAAACCCGCTTGCCGAATTGGTTCGAATTGACGTTCGACGTGTTGAGAACGGTCTCGTTGCTGTATTGCCCGCTCTGCTGGTTGTCGTTGCGGTGGGTGGTGACCGCGGTGCTGGCCGCGGCGTGAGCGGCCGGGGCCATGAAGTTCAACGCCACCAGCATTTCCACGACGAGCAGCATCGCGGTACCCACGGCCACGAGAACTGTCCGCCGCCGTTTCCGGGAGATCATGGGCAGGACAAGGCTACGCATCTGATGATTTGCCCTTTCGGAGAAATCGCGGCCGGGAGCACGCCGCGCTGGCAGGCTCCCGGCCGCGATGACGGGAGCCTGCCGTGCGTGCGGTTGCTATGTGTTTACGAACTCGTACTTGTGTTTCCCATGTATCTACGGCCCCTGTTACCAGCCCACCGCGACGACCATGTACTGCGGGTTGGTCACCGAGATGTCCGAGGACTGACCCGCGTAGTCGTCGTACGGGAAGCCGTACTCCAGACCGTTGATGGCGTTCTGGTGCCAGAACTGCGCGTAGTAGTTCGCCGGCGCGGCTTGGTAGAAGTTGCCCGGGACGGACTGCTGCGCGGACGGCAGCTGCGCGACGTGCCGGTTGAGCCCGGCGCACAACTGGGGGTTGGCCGCGAGCATGCCACCGCAGCCGAAGATCTGCGCGGTGCTGTCGCTCGTGTCGCCGTTCGCGGCCGCGTAGGCCTGGAAGTAGTTGGCGTAGGCGCCGCCGGTTTGGAAGGCCTTGTCGTTGCCCGGCGAGGGGATGCCATAGGGCGCGTTGTCGGTGGCCAGTTCCTTGAACTCGGTGGGCACGGAGTTCTGGAACCGGCTGAACGTCGCCGACCTGGTCTCCTGGAAGGTGGCGTAGTTCTCGCCGACCTGCTGGTTCGAGTTGTCGTGGCCGTGCAGCAGCAGGGCCAGCTTCAGGCCGAACCGGTCGACCCGGGTGGTGTCGACGTTGATGAAGGTCGTGCCGACGGTGAACTCGATGAAGTCGTAGTACTGGCCGTTCGGCGTGCCCAGGTAGAAGTACATCCGGCCGGAGGAGTTCGCGGGCATGTCGATGTACGGCTGCTGCGCGATCGACTTCGTCTGGCCGCCGAAGCTCCAGTAGACCTGGCTGTCAGGGTACTGGCCGTTGGTCTGGTTGACGATCGAGAGCTCCAGCACGTGGGTGGCCGCCGGGATCGCGGCCGTGTTGCCCCAGAACTGCGGCGGCGGTGCGCCGTTGTTGCCGCTGGTCACGGTCCAGCTGAAGGTGGCGCTGTTGGAGGCGCCGGTGGTGTCCGTCGCGGTGACCGTCACGGTCGAGGTGCCCGCCGTCGCCGGGGTCCCGGTGATCAGCCCGGAGGAGCTGATCGACAGCCCAGCCGGCAGCCCGGTGGCGCTGTAGGTCAGCGTCTGTCCGGACGCCGAGTCGGTGGCCTGGATCTGTAGGCTGACCGCGGTGCCGGCGGAGGTCGTCTGGTTGCCCGGGTTGGTCACCGTCACCGTGTTGCCGCTGGCGCCGGAGCCGTAGATCTGAAACTCCCACAGCGAGTAGCCGTATTGGGTGGCGCGGGCGGTGCCGTACATCCGCACGTAGCGGCCGCTGCCGGTGATGTTCAGCGTCTGGGTGCCGCCGGTGCCGGCCGTGGTCGAGTAGATCGAGGTCCACGTCGCCGCGTCGTTCGAGGTCTGGATCTGGAACGCCTTGCCGTAGGCGGTTTCCCAGTGCAGGACGACCTGGCAGATGGACTGCACCGAGCCGAGGTCCACCTGGATCCACTGGGGGTCGGAGAACTGCGAGGACCAGCGGGTGTTCAGGTTGCCGTCGAAGGCGTTGGCCGGCGGGAAGCTCGCGTTCTCCATCGAGGAGGCGCTCGCCGGGTGGTTCAGCGCGAGGTCCGTGGCCGTGTTGCAGGTGGCCGCCGCCGCGCTCGACGCGGCGAGCGGGGCCAGCAACAGCCCGGCGACGACGGCGAGGGCCGTCAGGAGGACAGTCAGGGGTCGACCACGCGGGTTGAGCGTGGCCGAGGCGTTGGGAGCTGAGGACACAGGTCTCTCCATTGCACGAGTGAACGGCGCCAAGCGCGCGCCACGAGTGAATCAATGGCCGTACACCAGTCGGGAGGGCACCCTGTGGTGGCTGATGTTGCGCCCATGTCGCTGCGGTGTCAATGCGCAAACGGTTCCGGAACCGATTGCGGCACCGGTTCCGGCGCGGACGCCGCAGCCCATGGCACCCGCCGAGGCAACGCCAGAGCACTGCTGGCCTGGAGCTGCGCCCGATCGAGAGCAGGTCTTGTTTTAAGACTTGACAAAACTGTGGGCCATCACTACCTTGCGTCAAGGCAGCCAGTCGGCCGGGGCACCGAAGCCTGCTACACAATGTCGTGGAGCTTCGATTCGATGAAAAGACGCTTGCGCTCGATACCCGCATCGCTTCGCCGTCTGCTGATCCTGACGTCGGTCGGCGCAGTGTGCGCAGCCGGCGTGACGGGTCTGACGCAGACCCCCGCCCTCGCGGCCGGATCACCGCCGCCCGCGCCCCTCAACCTCGGCATCAACGCCAACGCCGACTCTTCGCTCTCGCTGAGCTGGGACCAGACTCCCGGCGCGACGTCGTACCACGTCTACCGGGGTACGGCGGCGGGGGGCGAGGGCGCCACGCCGATCGCGACGACGACCACCAACAGCTACAACGACCTGCACCTGAGCAACACGCTGGACTACTTCTACGTGATCACCGCGATCAACTCCGGCGGCGAGTCGGCCAAGTCGGCCGAGGACTCGTCCAGGACTCCGCCGCCGATCGGGACCGGCGGGAACACCCCGGGCGTCGCCAACGGCAGCTCCCTGACCTTCTACGGCAAGGACGCGCTGCTCGGCGGCTTCGACTGGTTCCCGAACCTGAGCGGCTGGTTCCCGTCGCCGCTCGGCTCCTCGGGCGCGCTCTCACCGGGCGGGCAGGTCATTGACATGGCCTACGCGGCAGAGGGCACCATGACGTTCAACGACGTCGTCGTGCCGACCGCCGGGCTGTACACCGTGGACTGGCGCTACGCCTTCGCGCAGGGCCTCTTCCCGGGCGTCAACTTCCGGAACATGCAGGTCATCGTGAACGGCACGACGATCACCACCAACGAGCAGTTCCCGGTGACCGGCAGCTTCGACGTGTATCAGCACTCGGCGCTACAGGTGCACCTGAACGCGGGTAAGAACTCGATCACCTTGGGAGCCAAGGACGGTCACGGGATCTCCCGCGCCGACGAGCTGACCGTCACTCCGGCGTCGGCCTCCTCGCCGAGCGGGCCGACCAACCTCACCGCGACCGCCGGCACCGGAAGCGTCACGCTGAACTGGACCGCCGGCACCGGCCAGACGTCGTACAGCATCTACCGCAGCTCCACCATCTCCGACGGAGAGGCCACGACGCCGGTCGCGACCGTCAGCGGCACGACCACGACGTTCACCGACACCGGCCTGACGAACGGCAAGACGTACTTCTACTTCGTCGGCTCAAGCAACGCCACCGGCGTCTCGCCCGACTCGAACGAGATCTACACGACTCCGGGCGAGACCTTCTTCCCGGGTACGAACCTCGCCCTCAACGGCGACGCCTACGCCTCGTCGATCCAGGGCAACGGCACCCCGGCCTCGGCCGTGACCGACGGCTCGTTCAACAGCCGGTGGTCGAGCCTGTCCTCCGACCCGCAGTGGCTGATGGTCGACCTCGGGGCCACGCACACCGTCAAGCAGGTCGTCATCTACTGGGAAGCCGCGTACGCCAAGGCCTTCCAGCTTGAGATCTCGTCGGACGGAACCAACTGGACGACGATCTACTCGACCACGACAGGTACCGGGGGCACGCAGAGCATCCCCGTCACCGGCACGGGTCGGTTCATCGAGATGTACGGGACGGCCCGGGGAACCGGATACGGATACTCGATCTGGGAGCTCCAGGTATTCGGCTCCTGATGCACGCGTAGGAGCCTGACGGCGCGCAGGCTCCTGCATCCCACGCCGGCGGCCGGTCTTCGTACCGGTCGCCGGCGGCCGTCTGGGCTCATGTCCACGCCGACTGGCCGACTGGCTATGCAACGTTCTGCGACGTTCTAGTGCCCGCAGACAAGCTTGTGAGCGCGGCCGCCGCGACGAGGGACACGAGGGGCACGAGGGCCGTTGCGATGAATGAAGGCTTCGGCCGGCGCATGGCGAGACGCCCCGAAATCCTGTTTCCCGCGACTGCGCGGCCACGGCTCGGCGGCCCCGGAAAATCAGATTTCTGCGGTGTTACGGCGATGCGCTCGCCTGTGGCGCCGCCGCCCCGCGATCAGGACCGACGCCCCACGGAAGCTATCGCGTAGCCCTGCGATCACTTCATTGACTCGCCTATGAGCCGTCGCTACTGTCAACGAGACGGCCACTCTGGATCGGGCGCCAACGATCAGTTCATTGAGTCGCTGTCGGTCATTGTCCTCATCGTTGTCGCCGTGGTCATCGGGCACCGAAGAGTCCTACCACCGAGCGATCACGAGCCAGTGAGGGGGACGCTGTCGGCATGCGGAAAACAGAGTCCGGCGTATCAGGTGTCTTTCATGTTACCGATATATCAGGTGTCATAGAGGCATTGGCACGACGTGATCCGCGGGCTCCCGCGATCGTCGGGCGCGATTCCCTGGACCGCGCGGGACTGGATCTGCGCACGCGCCGGCTCGCCCGCCGGCTACAGGAGGAGGGGATCCGCGCCGACGACTTGGTCGGCCTCCTGCTGCCGCGGGGCTCTGCGCTGGCGGCCGCCGCGCTTGGCGTGTTGCGCAGTGGTGGTGCTTACCTGCCGCTCGACGTCGCGGCGACACCGTACCGCCTCGCGACGATGGCTGAACTCGTGGGGTTGCGGTGGATTGCGACCGCTGTGCACTTGCGTCCGCTGGCCGAGGTGATGCCGGGAGCGCGGATCGTCGAGGTCGACGCCGTGTGGAGCATGCTCGACAGTGCACAGAACTCCAGTTCGGGTGGCGCTCCAGACCTTGTGCCGCCGAGGGATCGTACGCATCCTGAAGACCTTGCCTACACGGTTTTCACCTCGGGCTCGACCGGAGAGCCGAAGCCCGTCGCCGTTCCACGCCGCGCCCTGTCCAATCACGTCGCCGCCATCTGCGCGCGGTACCAGTTGACCGAGAACGACAGAGTGCTGCAATTCGCGAACCCGGCGTTCGACGTGTTCGCCGAGGAACTGTTCCCCACGCTGGCGGTCGGCGCGAGCGTCGTCGTGGCGCCGGACGCGCTGCCGACCCCCGCAGAACTCGAACAGCACATCGCCGCGCACGGTGTGACCGTGGTGAACCTGCCGACCCCCTACTGGACGCAGTGGGTCCGCGACCTCGACGCTCGTCCCCGCGCGCTGCCGCCCTCGCTGCGGCTGGTGGTCATCGGGAGCGAGGCGGGATACGCCGACACGCTGGCCCGGTGGTGGGCGCACAGCCGGATCCCGCTGGTCAACGCCTACGGCCTGAGCGAGACCACGGTGACCGCCGCCACCGCGCGGTTCGGGCCGGGATCGGCCGCCGGGCCCGGCCCGCTGCCGATCGGGCACGTCATCGAGGGCGGCAGGGCCCACGTGCTCGACAGCCGGATGCGTCCGGTGCCCACCGGAGAGGTGGGCGAGCTCCACCTCGGCGGCCACCTGCTCGCGCGCGGCTACATCGGCCGCCCCGACCTCACCGCGGAGCGCTTCGTCCCCGACCCCGCGCGGCCGGGCGCGCGTCTCTATCGCACCGGAGACCTGGTGCGCGAGGGCGCAGGCGGACTTCAGTTCCTGGGCCGCGACGACGGCCAGGTGAAGATCCGCGGCCACCGGGTCGAGCCGCTTGAGGTCGCCGCCGCCCTGACCGGGCACCCCGACATCCTTCAGGCGCACGTGGAGGCCGAGCGGGAACAGGGCCAAGCCCGACTCGTCGCCTATGTGGTGCCTCGTGGCCGGCACCGCGTGCCGACGGGCTCCGCGATCCGGGCGCACCTGCGCGACCGCCTGCCCGACTATTCGATCCCCTCGGCCTTCGCCGTCCTCGACGCCCTGCCCTGCCTTCCCAACGGCAAGATCGACCGCACGGCGCTGCCTCCGATCGGACAGGTCCGGCTGGCCGGAGGCGACGACTACGTCGCCGCGCGCACCGACCTGGAACGCCGTCTCGCCGACCTGTGGCGCGACATGCTCGGCCTCGACAGGGTCGGCGTGACCGACGATCTGTTCGCGCTGGGCGGGCACTCCCTGACCGCGGTCCGGATCGCCGCGCAGATCCAGGCGGAGGAGCACGCGCACGTCACGCCGGTCGAGGTCATCTCGACGCCGACGGTCGAGCAGTTGGCCCGCCTGGTCACCGAACGTCGTGAGGCGCCGCCGCAGTCCGCCCTACCCGCTCTCACCGGCGCGCAACTGCTGCGTGCCCCGCTTTCGCGCCAGCAGGAACAGGTATGGCTGCACACGATGCTCGCTCCGGACAGCATCGCCTACCACGCCCAGACCACGATCCGCCTCGTCGGTCCCTTCGACCCGGACCTGTTCGACCGGGTCATCACCGAACTCGGCCGCCGCCACGCGATCCTGCGCACCACATACGGCCGCCGGGACGGGGCGCTCTGGCAGTTCGTCCACGACCCGGGTCCGGTGCGCGCGACCAGAATCGACCTGACACACCTGCCGGAAGCGCAGCGCGAACAGGCCACGGAGGAACTGGCCCAGCGCGAGCTGCGGCGGCCCTTCGACCTCGGCACGCTGCCACTGCTGCGATGGACCTCGATCCGTCTCACGCCGGAAGAGCACGAACTCGTCCTCGTCGAACACCACATGGTCCACGACGGCTGGTCCTTCGCGCTGCTGATGCGAGAACTCAAAGCCCTGTACAACGCTTACGCGCGCGGCGGGGACTCGCCGCTGGCCGAGCCCGCCGTCCAATATCAGGACTACGCGATATGGCAGCAGCGCGAGCTGGCCGCAGCCGCGAACGGCACGGCCGTGTTCGCCAGGCAGCTCGCGTACTGGCGCGAACAGCTCGACGGCATGCCGGCGCCCTTGGCGCTGCGCCCGGACCGGCCCCGCCCGACCGTCCAGACCTACCGGGGCCACACTCTCCGCATAGAGCTGCCGCCCCATCTGCCCGCCGCCGTGCGCGCGTTCTGTCGAACACAACGGCTCACGTTGTTCTCCGCGATGTACGCAGCCTTTGTCGCGCTGCTGCACCGGTACACCGGCGAACGCGACATATGCATTGGATCGGCATACGCCAACCGGCAGATCCCCGCATCGCAAGAAGTCGTCGGCATGTTCGTCAACGCAGTGGAACTTCGCTGCGCCGTGGCGGCGCAACAGCCGTTCGCGGATCTGGCCCGGCGGGCGCAGGAAGTCGTCTTCGCGGCGTCGCAGAACCAGGAGATCCCGTTCGTCGAACTCGTACGCGCCCTCAACCCGCAGCGCGACGCCGCCGTCCAGCCGATGGCGCAGATCCTCTTCAGCGTCAACGACTCGCCCCTGCCCGACCTGGACCTGGGCGCGGCGACCGGCACCGTGTTCGAGCGCGGCAACGGCTCGGCCAAGACCGACCTCGACGTGGTCGTCATCCCCCGGGCCGAGAGTCAGACCGCTGACGCGGAGCACGTCGACGACCGGATCATGCTCCTGTGGGAATACAACGCCGATCTCTTCGACGAACACACGATGCGCCAGACGGCCTCACGCTACATGCGATTGCTTGAGGGCGCGGTGACGGCGCCGGCCACGGCCGTCGGCGATTTGCCGCTGGCGGACGAGTCGGGACCGCGCACACCGCACCCGCACTCCGCTGCGGTCCGGCCGTTCAGTGACGTCACCCGTGCGGTGCTGGACCAGGCCGCGGCAACTCCCGAGGCGATCGCCGTCGAGTCCGCGAACGGACCGCTGCACTACCGAGACCTCGTGGACCGGGCCGGCCGCCTCGCCTCGCGGCTGCGTGCCGAGGGCGTGGCGTCCGGGCAGTCCGTGGCCGTGTTGCTGCCGCGTGGTGCCGATCTGGTCGTCGCGGAACTGGGGGTGCTGATGGCCGGTGCGGCCTTCGTGCCGCTCGATCCGGCCACGCCCGCGGAACGGATCGCTCTGTGCTGTGCGGACGCCGGCGCACGCCACGCCGTCACGGACGCATCCCGGCGCGCCGCCCTGCCGCCGGGCATGACGGTCCTGGACATGTCAGGGCTCGAAAGCTCGGGGGCTGCGGGACCCCAGTCGCCCCCGCCGCACGAGTTCGATCCCGCATACGTCATCTACACCTCGGGCTCGACGGGCACGCCCAAGGGCGTCGTGATCCACCGAGCGGCACTGGCCAACCTCGTGGGTTGGCACCTTGAGGCTCTGGAGCTGACCGCCCGGGACCGCTGTGCCATGTTCGCCTCCCCGGCCTTCGACGTCTCCATCGGCGAGATCTGGCCCGCCCTCGCGGCGGGAGCGAGCCTGCACGTGCCCGATGAGGAGTCCAGGCTCGTGCCGACGAGGCTGCGCGACTGGCTCACCGGGCACCGCATCACCGTCGCCGACCTGCCCACCGCTCTCGTCGAATCGCTGCTCGCGCTGCCCGAGGCACCCGGATCGCTGCGCCTGCTGCTCACCGGCGGCGACCGGCTGACCGCCCGCGGTCGGCCCGACTGCCCGTACACCCTGGTCAATGCGTATGGCCCCACCGAATCCACGGTGACCGCGACCTGGTCCGTCGTGGGCGGGGGCGACTCACCGCCCGGAATCGGCCTGCCCATCCCCGGTGTGGCCGCGCACGTCTTGGACGACCGGCTGCACCCGGTGCCCTCCGGCATCGCCGGAGAGCTCTACCTCGGCGGCGTCGGTCTCGCGCTCGGATATCTGCACCGCCCCGACCTGACCGCCGCGTCCTTCATCCCCGACCCGTTCGGCGTCCGGGGGGAGCGGCTGTATCGCACCGGCGATCTCGTCCGCCGCGCGCCCGACGGCTCGCTGGAATTCCTCGGGCGTACCGACGCGCAGATCAAGTTGCGTGGCTACCGCATCGAGCCGGGCGAGATCGCCGCCACGCTGTGCCGGCTGCCGGGCGTTGCTCAGGCTCATGTCACGACGGCGCACGGGCCCGCGGGCGGGACGCAACTGGTCGCCTATCTCGTCGCGGCGCAGCCTGCCGGTCATGAGGGCGCTGTGGAATCGGCGAATGTGGAGTCGGCGAACTTGGAATCAGCGCAACTGCGCCGGAGCCTGGAGGCCACGCTGCCCGCGTACATGGTGCCCGCGGCCTATGTCTGGCTGGACGAGCTGCCGCTGTCGCGCAACGGCAAGGTCGACGCCGCCCGGCTGCCCGCGGCGCAACCGAGCAACCCAGGGCCCGGCGGCGCCGCCAAGAGCGACACGGAGCGCCGCCTGACCGAGATCTGGCGCGAGGTGCTGGGGCTCGATCGGGTCGGCACACAGGACAACTTCTTCGACCTCGGCGGCCACTCGCTGCTGCTCGGACGGGTCCACCAGCGCATCACCGAGGATCTGGGCGCCGACCTGCCCCTGGTCGAGCTTTTCCGGTACCCCACCATCGGCGCGCTGGCCCGGCGCCTGGACCACGGCCCCGGCCCGGCGCCGGAGGCCGTAGCTGGCCCGGCCGCGGCGAGCGCCCGGACGGAGGGCCGCGACCGGTTGAGCCGGCTGCGAGCACGCCGATGACCACGGCCATGAGCCCCGAGCCCGCAGACATCGATGCCCGGGTGGCCGTCGTCGGCATGGCCGTCCGGTTTCCCGGCGCGAGCACGCCCGCGGACTTCTGGCGCAACCTGATCGCCGGAGCGGAATCCATCACCCGCCTGCCGGTCGCCGAGGCGGCGTCCTATGTACCGGCCTGTGGGCTGCTCGACGATCCGGACTGCTTCGACGCGGCGCTCTTCGGCTATGCCCCGCGCGACGCGCTGATCATCGATCCCCAGCACCGTGTCTTCCTCGAATGCGTGTGGGAGGCGCTGGAACACGCGGGCTACGATCCGGCCCGGTACCCCGGAAAGGTCGGCGTCTACGCCGGCGGCAGCCAGACCGGATACGCCGAACTGCTGCGCGCCCGCCGGGACAGTCCGCTGCTCGCCGACGTCGACGACTTCGAACTTCGCCTCGGCAGCGGGATCGACTTCCTGACGACGCGCGCCTCCTACAAACTCGGGCTGCGCGGGCCCGCGGTCACCGTGCAGACCGCGTGCTCGACCTCGCTCGTCGCGATCCACCTGGCCGGGCAGGCGCTGCTCGCCGGCGAGTGCGACCTGGCCCTGGCCGGCGGCGTGACGGTACACGTGCCCGCCTACTTCGGCACGTTCTCGGAATCGGGCATCCTGTCCGCCGACGGGTACTGCCGGGCCTTCGACGCGGCCGCCGACGGGACCGTCGGCGGCGACGGCGCCGGCGTCGTGGCGCTGAAACGGCTCCCGGACGCGCTTGCCGACGGAGATTCCATCCACGCCGTGATCCTGGGCTCCGCGATCAACAACGACGGCGCCGACAAGATCGGGTACACCGCGCCGAGCGTGACCGGGCAGGCCGATGCCGTTTCCACCGCACTGCGCCTGGCCGGAGTCGGTTCCGAGACGATCGGCTACGTCGAGGCGCACGGGACCGGCACGCCTCTGGGCGACCCGATCGAGATCGCCGCTCTCGACGCCGCGTTCCGCGCCGCGCGCGGCGCCGGGCCCGGCCCGGACGCGGGTTGCCGGATCGGCTCGGTCAAGACCAACATCGGGCACACCGACGCGGCGGCCGGCGTCGCGGGGTTCATCAAAGCGGTGCTGGCCCTGGAACACCGGGCGCTGCCGCCGAGCCTGCACTTCGAGCGGCCGAACCCGAAAATCGGCTTCGCCTCGACGCCGTTCGAGGTCAACGACGTCCTGTGCGAATGGACCGGACCCACGCCGCTGCGGGCCGGAGTCAACTCGCTGGGGATCGGCGGCACCAACGCCCACGTCGTCCTCGAAGAGGCACCCGTCCCCGAACCGCCCCGGCGCACGCGCACCTGGCGGCTGGTGCCGCTCACCGCGCGCAGCCGCTCCGCGCTCGACGCCGTCGCCGCCGACCTGGCCGGCGAACTCGCGGCGGAACCGGGCACGCAGCTGGCCGATCTCGCGTGGACGCTCCAGATCGGGCGCCGTCACCGCGAGGTGCGCAGCTTCGTCGTCACCGACGACACCGGCTCGCTGGCCTCCGCGCTGGCCGACTGCGGTCGGCGTGTCACGACCGCGCGCCCGGAGCGCCGGCCGACGGCGTTCGTCTTCCCGGGCCAGGGCGGCCAGTACGTCGGCATGACCCGGCAGTTGTACGCCCACGAACCGGTGCTGCGCGCACACGTGGACGAATGCGCCCGCTTGTTCACCCCGGCGCTGGGCGCGGACCTTCGCAACCTGCTGTACGCCGAACCAGGTGACGCCCTCGCGGCCGAACGACTCCAGGCCATGACGCTGGCCCAAGCCTGTGTGTTCACCGTCGAATATGCGCTCGCGCGGCTATGGGAGCGCTGGGGCGTGGTGCCCGACGCCGTGGCCGGACACAGTCTGGGCGCGTACGCGGCGGCATGTGTCGCAGGGATCTTCGACCTGCCGGACGCGGTGGCCCTGGTCGCGGCCCGTGGCAGACTGCTCCAGGATCTGCCGCCGGGAGCCATGATCGCGGTGACGCTGCCGGAAGCCGAGGTGCGCGGCATCCTGGCCCCCGGCCTCTCGGTCGCCGCGGTCAACGGCCCCGACCAGTGCGTCGTCTCCGGTCCGCAGGATGCCGTGGCCAGGCTCGCCGAAAGCCTCGAACAGCACGGCGTCGAAGTCCGCAGGCTGCACATCACCGCCGCGGCGCACTCAGCTCTCGTCGACAGCGCCGTCCCCGCGTTCAACGACGCGGTCGCCGCGCTGCGGCTGAATCCGCCCACGCTGCCCGTCGTCTCGGACCACACCGGCACATGGCTGTCCGCGCACGAGGCCTGCGACCCCGCTTATTGGGCTGCCCACCTGCGCGGTACCGTGCGCTTCGGCGAGGCGCTCGGCACACTGCTCGCCGGAGGGGAGCGGCACGCCCTCGTCGAGGTCGGCCCCGGCGGAACCCTCGTCTCCCTGGCCCGCCGCCACCCCGCGTACGCCCGCACCGACCTGCTGCTGACCAGCCTGCCTCACGCCGCCGCCGACGAACCCGAGCACGCGCGCCTGCTCGACACCGCCGGGCAGATCTGGTCGAGCGGCCACGACCTGGACTGGGAAGCACTGAACGAGGGCGAGCGCCACCGTCGGGTACCGCTGCCGACCTACCCGTTCCAACGACTGCGCTTCCGCGTCGATCCGGATCCCACCGTGCCGGTCGCCATCGAGCCGGTCGCGCCGCGGGACGCCGATGACGAAGACGACGAATACACGCCGCCCCGCGGCGCGACCGAGCGGGCCGTGGCCGCCGCGTTCGAACGGGTCCTCGGTACCACACGGGTCGGCGCCCGGGACAGCTTCCTGGACCTCGGCGGCGACTCGCTGATCGCGGCCAGGCTGACGGCGTGGATCCGGGCCGAGTACGGCGTTGCGGCGACGGTACGCCAAGTCTTCAAGACACCCGTCGTCGAGGCGCTGGCGGCGCTGATCGAGACGCACGCCGCCGCCGGAACCCCGTCGGCGCCCGGCACCCTCCTGGAGACCGACGATGTTCGATGACGACGAGCGCCGCTTCACCGTGGTGCGCAACGACGAGGAGCAGTACTCGATCTGGCCCGAGGGGCTTGCCGTGCCCGGCGGGTGGACCGCGGTCGGCGTCGCTGGGACCAAGGCCGAGTGCCTGACCCACATCGCCGGGGTATGGACCGACCTGCGCCCGGCCAGCTCTCGCCGCGCTGCCGGGGAGCCGAACCGGTGAGTGGGACGTCCGACCGGCCGCGTGCGGCGGGACTGTGGCGGCACGGCGACTTCCTCAAGCTCTGGTCGGCCCAGACGGTCAGCCTGGTCGGCACCCAGGTCAGCGCGCTGGCCCTGCCGCTGACCGCCATCCTGAAGCTGAACGCGACGCCGTTCGAGGTCGGTCTGCTGGGCAGCCTGCAATACCTGCCCTTCCTGCTGGTGACGCTGCCCGCCGGGGCGATCGTCGACCGGCTGCGGCGTCGGCCCGTGCTCGTCGCGGCCGACCTGGCCAGGGCGCTGATCCTGCTCGGCGTGCCGGTCGCCGTGTGGCTCGGTCACCTGAGCATGGGGCTGCTTTACCCGGTCGCGTTCCTGGTCGGCATGCTCAGCGTCTTCTTCGACGTCGCCCACCAGTCCTACCTGCCGGCTCTCGTCGAGCCCGGCCAGCTGGTGGAAGGCAACACGAAGCTCCAACTGTCGTACTCCGGCGCCCAGCTGGCCGGGCCCGGCATCGGCGGAGTGCTCGTGCAGTTGCTGACCGCGCCGATCGCCATCCTGGCCGACGCTGCCAGTTACGTCGGTTCGGCTCTGCTGCTCGTCTCGATCCGCCGTCCGGAGCCGCGGGAGCCTCGCCCTGATGCGGGCGGGGGACTGCGAGCGGACCTGCGCGGTCTGGGGCAGGACATCCGGGAAGGCACGGCCTTCGTCTGGCGGCACGCCCTGATCCGTCCGCTGGCCCTGGCGACCGGCACCGCGAACTTCTTCTACTTGTTCGGCATGACAGGTGCGGTTCTGACGCTGTACGCGGTGCGCGTGCTCCATCTGTCTCCGGCCCAACTCGGGCTCGTGCTGGCGGTGGGCAACGTCGGCGCCATCCTGGGCTCGCTGGCCGCCGACAGGGTGCTGGAGCGGTGGCGGTTCGGCCTGGTGATGATCGTCTGTTCCGTCGTCTCCGCAGTGGCGATCTCGATGATGGCGCTGGCCACCCGCGGCACGGCCCTGCCGGTCCTGGCGGCCGCCGTGCTCGTCGGCGAGACGGGCATCGTCGTCTATGACATCGCGCAGATCAGCCTGCGCCAGGCGGCCACCCCGCCACGGCTGCTCGGGCGGATGAACGCCACCGTGCGCTTCGTGAACTGGGGTCCGATCCCGGTCGGCGCCCTGGTCGGCGGCGCGCTCGGCCAGACGATCGGCCTGCGCCCGACCCTGTGGGTGGCGGCTGCGGGCAGCGTGCTGCCCGCAGTCCCGCTGTTGCTTTCTCAGATACGCGGGCTGCGACGGCTGCCGGAGCCGGTGGAACCGCTGGAACCGTCGGCATCGGACACCGACGAATCACCGGTCGCTGAGACGGTCGAGCCGGACGGCCCGGCTGTTTCGGCGGTGAGCGGCGAACGACCGAGCCCGGCGACTGATCGGGGGGCCGGATGAACGACTGGCTGCTGCGGCGCACACGCCGTCCCGGCGCGGCGTACCGGCTCTACTGCTTCCCCTACGCGGGCGGGTCGCCAGGGGAATTCCTGCGCTGGGAAAGCCGCCTGCCGGAGGCCGAGATCTGGGGCGTGCTGCCGCCGGGCCGGGGCAGGCGGTACGCGGAGGAACCCTTCACCCGAGCGACCGAACTCGTCGAGACCCTGATCGCGGACGTATCGTTCCAGGCTCCGTTCATCCTGTTCGGGCACAGCCTCGGGGCACTGCTGGCCTACGAGACGGCTCGCGCCCTCCGGGCCGCGAGCCGGCCCGGTCCGCTCGCCCTCGTCGTCTCGGCGCACCGCCCGCCGCACCTGCCGCACGTCGACGAATTCGTTCACGATCTGCCGGAGGGCCGCTTCAGCGCCGAAATCGCCCGGCGTTACCCGGCGCCGCCGCCGGAGCTGTCGGAGGACCCCGAGTTCCTGGCCGGCTTCCACCGGATGCTCCGTGGCGATCTTGAGGTGTTCGAGACGTACCGGCACGTGCCGGGAGCGACGTTGACCTGCGACATCGCCGTGATCGGCGCTCTGGACGACCATTGGAGCGAGGATGAACTCGCCGGATGGTCCGCGCACACCTCGGCGGGCTGCCGGGTGACGATGGTGCCCGGCGGCCACCACTACCTGCCCGGCCAGCCTGACGGGGTGCTGAAGGTCATCGCAGAGCTCGGAGACGGAGTCGTGCGGTGATCGACCCGGCGCAGGCACCCGAAGGACTGATTGCCGAACTGGCCGCGGGGCGGGTGCGCTGGGACCTGGTCGGCGCCTTTCCGCGCGAGGACCCGGACGCGCTCGCGGCGGGGGACGCGGTGATCGAGAGGGTCTCGGCCGTGCTCGACTCAGTCCTCGAAGGGCAGGCCGCGGAAGACGGACGCGAGCCGCCGCGGGAGTTCTTCGAGGCCGCGCACCGCGAAGGACTTCTGCGACTTCAGCTCGACCCGGCGGACGGCGGCCTTGGCCTGCCCGACCACGCCGCGTTCCGGGTGGTCGTCGCCGCTATGGAGCGGTCCACCGCCCTGGGCTTCTCGCTTGCGGCGCACAACGGGATCGGCCTGCCCGCGCTGCTGGCGGTCGTGCCATCCGGTCCGTTGCGCGAGCTGATCGTGAAGCGGCTCGCGCAGGGTGCGGTGTCCGGTTGGGCCGACACCGAGCCATCCGGCGCGGGCAACACTTTCCCCGCCATGGTGGCCACGCCAGGGGGTGACGGCGGGTTCCGGCTGACCGGAGAGAAGGTGTTCATCGCCAACGGCACGGTCGCGGACGAGTTGATCGTCTCCGCTGCCGTCCCGCGGCCGCAGGGCGATCCGGACGCGTGCCTCTTCCTCGTCGACACTCGCAGCGAAGGCTTCCATGTGCTCAGTTCGCAGGAGGTGGCAGGGCTCAAGGGGCTTCCGCTCGGCGCGCTGCGTCTCGACGGCGTCGACGTGCCGGCCGAGCGGGTCATCGTCGGCCCGGGCGTGCACTGGCGGGACGCGGGAAACGGTCTGCTCGAAGCGGTCAGTTCGCGTGGCCGTACCTACCTGGTCTCGGGCGCCGCGCTCGCGATAGCCAGGCGCTGCGTCGAGATTCAGCGCGGCTTCGCCCGGCGGCGAGCCATCGACAGTCGGCCGTTGGCACAGTTTCCGGTGATCCGCGAACTGACCGCGCGCAGTCTGGCCGATCTGTATGCGCTGGAGACGGTCGTGCGCTGGGGGCTGCTCGGCGATTCGGCACTGACCGCGCGGCATCGGGAGCGGGCCGCGGCCAAGAACATCACCACCATCGCCTGCTGGCGCATCGTGGACCGAACGGTCTCGCTGCTTGGTGCTGAAGGCGTGGAGACCGCGGTGAGCAAACAGCGCCGCGCGGTTCCGGGGCCGCCGGTTGAGCAGCTCTTCCGCGACGCACGCGTGCTGCGGATCACTGGGGGCGTGGACTTTGCGGTCGACTTCTGGCTGGGGGAAGCGCTCATTGCCCGTGTCTCTAGGGAGGCCAGCAGCCGTACCGATGTCGACGAGGCGGAGGCACCGCGCGACGTGAGGCTGAGCGGCCCTAACGCCGAGCATCTCGACCACATCACCGCTCAATCGCGACGCCTGGCCCGGGTGGTGGGCAAGCTGGCTCAGGTCGGCCCGGGCGAGGCCACGTTCGACCGGCAGCCCGCCTTCGCCGCGGTCGGCGGGATCGCGGGAGAACTGCTCGCGATGACTCTCACCCTGGCTCGCGCCGCCGACGCCGGGAGCACGGCCGGCGGCCGGGAGCAACTGCTTGCCGACATCTTCTGCCGGGACGCTCGTCAACGTCTCGCACTGAAGTGGCCGGACGCCGAGGACGGCCGGGAATCGCCGGCACATCGTGACGTGAGCAATTGGTGGTTCAAGGCGGCCTGACGTTACGGAGCCGGCACGTCCGTTCGCTCCTTTGATTTGGTAACCTTTTGAGATAAATAGGCGTCGCTGTGCGTCTAACGGTGCCCACTATCGCGCCCGGGTCCGCAGCCTCTGGAAACGCCGTGACCGACAGCACGATAAACGGCGGCTAACCACGCTGTGGCGCGATGCGATATCGAGAACTGGATCACGGCCTTGATGTACTGGCTTCAGCCGGCGGCGAGGGTCGCGTGCACTGCGGTTGCGCAGGCTAGGTCAGGCGCCGCCACGAACGGTAGCCGGTTGCCGCCTTCCAGTCGGAACTTCGAGCCGTCCGCGGTGATACACACTCCGCCAGCCTCCTGATACAGGAGCAGGCCGGCCGCGTGATCCCAACAGTTTTCCCAGTTCAACACCATTGCGCAGCGGCGCCCCGAGGCCAGCTCGACGTATTCGAGCCCTGATGTGTCGAGATAGGAGAGCGAGACCCGGTGTTGGGCGAGGCCGTCGATCTGCGCCTGGTCCGCCGCGGTGCACCACCTAGGCAGCGGGACCACGACGTCCAGGTGCCGCAGTCCGCGCGGTGCGGGCGCGACCTGAACGCGCCGTCCGTCCACGAAGGCGCCGCCACCGGCGGTAGCGGTCGCGGTCGTACCGAGGGCTGGCGCATGTGTCCATGAAGCGAGTACCTGGCCGTGCCGGGCCAGTGCCACCAGAATGCTGAAACGCGGGTTACCGCTGATGAAGTTCTCGGTCCCGTCGATCGGGTCGATGATCCAGACCGGCTGCGGGCCCGTGAGACGGCCGAGCACCGTCCGATCGGTGCTCACCGCCTCCTCGGCGACCACGACCGATCCCGGCAGCAGCGCAGTCAGGCGCTGCGCGAGCGCCGACTCGGTGGCCTGGTCCGCCACCGTGACCGGATCGCCGGGAGCCTTCTCGAACACGTCGCCGTTTGTCAGCCGCCTGAATCTGGTCAGCACCTCTTGGCGCCCCACCGAGCGGATGATGTGCTCCACCTCCGCCACCTTGCCGGCGTCGATCACCTCTCCGGCCCGCCATACCTGCGGGGAGCCGATTTTTTCGTCCGCGCCTTGCTGCATGATCATCTGGTCAACTCGGTGAGGTCGTCTCGGTAGCGGACAGTGTCGGTTCGGCTGACCATGCGCCCCGCATGGAAGACGATTCGGTCGGCGGGGCGCCGCGCGATCGCCTCTCGCACGCTGGTCGCTCGAATGGCGAGCAGTTCGGCCGCGGCGCCGGGAACGATGCGTGCCTCTGGAAGCCCCATCACAGCGCGCGCCTCGTCGGCCACAGCGGCATATGCCTCGTCGACGTCCAGGTGCCCGGCGAGCACGAGGAGCGCGGCGGTGTCGAAGGGATCGCCGCGGCCCAGCGGATTGAACGGGTCCTGGATGTTGTCGCCGCCCGCCGCGACGTGAACGCCGGCCGCCATGAGCCGACGCAGAGCGGTGAGTCCGCGCGGCGCCGCGTGCTCCCGGGTCCGGCCCTGGAGATACAGATTCGTCGCCGGGCAGCAGACCACTGCGATCCCGGTCGCGGCGAGGTCGGCGGAGACTCGGCGGACGACGTCGTCGGGTTGCGTGCCGAGGCTCACGCAGTGGCTGGCCGTGACCTTGTAAGGGTGCTCCGACTCACGGACGTATGCGGCGAGTTCCGCGAGGAAGAAGGCCGCCGGATCAAGGGTCTCATCCGTGTGCAGATCCGCGGGTGCGGCGTAGTCGGCCGCGATCTTCAGCAGAGTGCGCTGGCTCTCGACCGGATCGGCATCCCGGTACGGCGCGCCGCCGACGGCTGTCGCGCCGTCAGCCATCGCCGTGCGCAGCGCCGCGCGGTTGTTCGCACCGGCCAGCCCGGTGACCGGTTCGTCGACGAAGGCGACGATCTGCATCTCCAGCAGTGGGAGAAGGCTCTTCCGCACGTCCAGGAGCGCGGTGAGATAGCGCTGGCCGGTCTGCGTGCCCACGTCGACATGGGTGCGAATGGCAGTGACGCCTTGTTCCAGCATCATCTGCGCGGCAGTGGCGGCGCGGGCCGAGATCTCGCCGTGACTAGCCGTGGCACGGTAGGCGTACCAGGCCCGCACCGCGTCATCCAACCCACCGCCTGCGCTGCGCAGCAGTTCGGCGGTGAGTACCTTGTCGAGGTGTGCGTGCGGCTCCGCGGGTGCCGGGAGCAGCAGGAAGCCGGTCAGGTCAAGGCGGTCAGCGGCAGCCGTTCGCGCCTCGCCGTCTGTGCCCTCAGGCCAGACGCCCGCGATGCGTCCTTGCTCGATGAGGATGTCGGCGGTCGTCGCATCGGGCAGGGTCGCTC
This sequence comes from Actinocrinis sp., assembly GCF_035946395.1. Lineage (NCBI taxonomy): Bacteria > Bacillati > Actinomycetota > Actinomycetes > Catenulisporales > Actinospicaceae > Actinocrinis > Actinocrinis sp. Next base: position 31,928 of record NZ_DASYZI010000007.1, on the reverse strand, counting down.
CGATTAGTAGCAGCGGCGCGGCCGGAGCCGGGGCTTCGGGTTGGACATGCCGCTCGCTCTCGCGTTCGCCCTCGGGCGTCGGCCGGGTCACGCCGTTCCCAGCCGCTTCGTGAAGGCGGAGTTGAACGAGGCGAGGCTCAGGAGGGTCAGCACGGTGGTCAGGAGTATGGCCGCGCCCCATCCGAGATGCGAGATGAGCAGGGTGAAGGACGGCGGCCCGAGAAGAGTGCCGAGACTGCCGGTCTGGATGAGCAGCCCGTAACCGAAGGCCAAGGCCCGGGGGGAGCGGACCACCAGCGGGACGCTGGCGTACATCACCGCCAGTATTAAGCCGTTGTCTACGAGCAAGAGTGCCGCCCCTGCGGACACGGACCACCACCAAGTGGCGATGAATGCACACGCGGCGGCACACGGGATGGCGAGTGCGGCCAACACCAGCCGTTGCGGTCGCCACCCGATGCTCATGAGCCGCCCGGCCAGCAGACCGCCGGGAACACTCGCGAGGGAGACCACGGTGGCGGTCAGACCGCTCGTGCCCGGGGAGATCCCGCGATCCGCAGCCAGCCGTGGCAGGAGCGACAGCACGCTGACACCGAGCAGGGCGACCAGGCAGAATGCGAGCGAGAGCCGGAAGGCGCCCGCGGACCAACTCACCGAGCGGGGACGTTCGCCGGGCGCGTCTATCCCGGTGAGCCTCGTTCTGACCCCGATGAACGCCACCGCGCTCGGCAGCACCGTCAGCCCAGCGGTCAACCGCCACCCCGTGACGTCGGCGATGCTACCCAGCGCGGCTGCGGCTGCGATTCCCACCGGGATGAACGTGCTCCACAGCGCCAGGCCCCAGCGCTCGACGGCCGGTGTGCAGGCGGCAGACAGGAGCATCGGCCCGGTGACGGTCACCAGCAGATAGCCGGTTCCCTCGACCACTCGCGCCGGGAAAATGACGGCGGACGTCGGCGCCAGCGCCTGGACCAGCCCGGCGACCAACAAGATGAGCAGGCCCCGGCGCAGTGTCCTGCCCAGGTCGGCGCCCTTGACCCGGACGGCGACCGGCAAGGCGAGGGCAGCCGCCACCGCGGTCACCGCTGACAGCAGCAGCGCCGTCTGCGTCGACGACATGTGAAACGACGCTCCCACCTGTGCTTCCACGGCGATGAAGCGGCCCACCGAGATCCCCGCCGCTATGCCGGAGGCATAGACCCACAGCACCGCAGCTCGTTCACGCGACGTGCTTGGCGGGCCGTGCGGAGTGTCGGTCATTCAGCGGTTCTCTGTAGCATGGCCGGAATCCCGCTGAAGAGGTCGCCGGCGTCCAGTTCGCCGAGGTCGGGAGTGACGACGTCGCCGTCGAGTGCCTCGTCGAGGCGGAACCCGACGACGTCCATCCCCTGGTTCAGCAGGGTGCGGGTCGCCGGCTCGGAAGAGCACAGCACGGCCGCCTGGAAGGCCGGAATGGAGCAGTTGGCGGTCAGGACGCGCCGGGAGGCGAGCAGCGTGCCGCCGGTCGCCGCGACGCAGTCGATGAGGATCGCGGTGTCGTATTCACGGCGTGGCGGCTGCGTCAGATAGCGGCATCCGGCGCGCCCGTCGCTGTCACGCTCCATGGCCAGCAGGCAGAAATCAAGCTCGGGGGCGACCTTCGCGAATCCCGGGTACAGCAGCAGCCCGCCGCGCAGGATCACCGCGCCCAGGGCCACCGTGTTCGCCGGCAGCGCCGCGCGGGACTGCCTGCCCAGCGTGTGTCCGAGTTCGAAGATGCCGCGCCGGATCTGTTCGGGGGTCGATTCGGGCCGCGTGGTCCTCTCGTAGCGGCCGTCGTGATCGGGAATCTCCCGGCGCACCGCCATCAGGCCCTGCTTCCGGCGATCGCCGCCGTACAGGCGGTGAGCAGGTCCGGCGCGCCGACCGCGGCGGCCAGGTCCGCGGAGACGGCCGCGCGCTCGTCGATGTCTGCTTTGCCGTCGCGTAGCATCCGCTGCGCGGCCAGGAGCGTCACGGCGAGACGTACGTCGTCGGGCGCGAGCAGGTCCTCCACCAGGCTCGCCACATCGTTCTTGGCCACCGCCGCGTCGTGTGTCGCCGGATCCAGGCTCGCCACGAGGCCGGCGAGCTCCCAGATCCCCTCGTCGACCAGCAGATGGGTGATCGGGTCGGCGAAGAAGTGGGCCATCGCCTCGTCGAAGGTCTGGCCGTCGAACAGCAGCCGCCGGTCGGGTGCGGTGCCGGCGAAGATCCAGAAGGTGCCGTCCGAGTTCAGGGTCACGGCGGCGCCGGGGCTCGCCGCGTAGGTACCCCTGATCGCGTCGTTGACCGTGGTCGCGAGCGTCAGCCGCTGGGGACCGGTTTCGAACGGTGCGTAGTACTCGCGAATCGTGAGGGTTCCGTCCAGCAGGTCGTCGCGCAGTTCGGCCGCCTTGCCGCTGAGCCGGAAGACGTTGAACGTGATCGGCAGCGAGGCGCCGTCGGGCAGCAGGATGCGGCTGTTCCAGTCGTCGACCGCTTGGAGTTCGGCGCCGATCTGCGCGGCCAGGGCCCGGTCCACCGAGCCGCGGTCGGGCTGGATGCTGCGGAATCCCAGGTCGAAGGCGGGTTTCAGTTGCTGCCAGGCGCGGGCGATGTTGCCATAGTACTCAAGGCGGACCGGTCGCGGAGCCTCGATGTGGTAGCGGTCGATGCTCAGCCGGAGCAGGACGTCCGGCTTGTGGGGATTGCGCCCGAGCGCCTCGTCCATCCGCTCAAGCAGTTGCCGCGCACGCAGCGGTGATCTGCCCCAGTGGCCGGCGGAGACGATCTCCACCCGCGGCACGTCCACCCGTTCGAGCAGCCTGAGGATGCTCGGGAACTTCACGAAGGGCTCGCCGCCTCCGGTGATGTTCAGCTTCTCCGAACGGGAACTGTTGATGAAGTCGATCGTCGCTTCGAGTTCCGCGGGGCTCAGCGAGTCTTTGGCCGTCTTCCGGTTCAGGTCGGAGGAGTACATGCAGTGCAGGCAGGCCACCGGGCACAGCTCGCTGAGATGGATGAAGAAGCTGGAGCCGCGGTCCGGGACGTCGTCACGCGTGTGCCGCACCGCGTCGAGGATCTGTGCCCTGGACTGCGAGGCGTCACTGAAAAGTGCGACCAAGTATTCAGCAGTACTCACACAGCCTCCTGCGTGTCCACCGCGCCGACAGGTCGCAGCTTCCGGAGGGGAAGATCCACGGCGCATGTTGATCGGAGGCTAGCGACCCGCCCGTGAGTTAGCAAGGGTTCTGATGCGCTGGCCGGGCGGAGGACATGAGGGTTATGCGAAACTGGATCGCCGCCTGAAGTGCAACGCGCTTCAGTCGTTTCGTCACAGTCGCGAGGTTGTCGTGGGCGCGGCCGCGTGCTTGTATACCGTGTAATTGACATAAATGATCATGTTCTTGTACAGGTCATGCACCGGCTGGTTCGGGCTGACCTTGCGGGCGAGCCGGGGTGCGCGCCACATGTAGCACGGCGTTCTCATAGCGAAGGACGCGCAGTTCCGCTTCCCCGGACCCGTCTTGGCACACGGCCACAACCAGCGCACTGAGAACACGCCGGGTGGCCCGGTAGACAACCGAGAGAATCATGCCTCGATCATGATCGACCAGCACCGAACGCGCGGGCGTTCGGCCCAAACGATGCAGATCCCCTGAACGAGCCCTACACGGTTACGACTCCTGATACGGCGTGAGGCCGAGCAGTCGATCGACCGTCGTGAAGCCATAGCCCCGCTCGCTCAATCTGTCCACCACGATCTTGACCGCTTCGACCGTGTGGGCCCGCGGCCCCCCTCTGCCGTCGTAGCCGTCATGAAAGATGATCACAGCGCCCGGCCGGACCTTCGCCAGCGCTCGGCGGGCGATGCGTTCAGCCGACGGCTGGGCCGGCTCCAGCGGGTGGCAGAACTCCCCGGACACCGGCTGTAGCGCCTGCTCTCGTAGCAGGTCGAACGTCTCCGGCGTGCGGGCGAGCCACGGTGGCCGGTAGAGCGCTGGTACGCGGCCGCACTCGGCGGTGATTACCTCCTGGGCGCGGGCGATCTCGTGCGTCAGAGCCACGCGCGTCCAGCAGCGCGTGAACTGGTGCGAATAGCTGTGGTTGCCGATGACATGCCCCGCCTGCGCCAGTGAGGCGGTGATGCCAGGATGCCGCAGCACGCATCGGCCCACCTGGAAGAAGGTCGCCAGGATTGCGCGTTCTTCCAGGAACTGTGCGAGCTGCGAGGTGTAGGGCTCGTTCGGGCCGTCGTCGAACGTCAGCGCCACCGTCTTCGGTGCCGGTGGATCGGCCCGGTATGGGAAGCGGCCGAGCGCCTGTGAGTATGGCGACATGTAGCGCCAGTAGGCAGCGCCCAGGACCACACCCGACCCGAGCGCGCCGACCCCGGCCCGACGCGCGGCGGCGATCAAGCCCTCAGCGGGCATGGCTTACACGAACCCTTCGACGCTGGCGAACCGGACGAACACCACCAGCACTATGACGGCGCCGACCGCGGCCAGTCGGTTTCGCCACGGTGACCGGGCGGGTTCCACGTCCTCTCCGGCGTAGCGGAACTGCGGTGCGGTGCCTAGCACCTGGCGGTGCAGCACCCGGTTCAGCACGTAGGCGAGTACGTAGTAGTACAGGCAGGTCACCAGCACGCTGTATATCAACCCACGGCGCAACCGACGCGATGACGTATATATCCAGTTATGGATATCAAATACAATCTTGCCCTGTTGACGCAGTTGCCTGAGCAGGTCGAGTTCGTCCCCGCCCTGCGTCAACCTGGTGTCGTAGCCCGACCACGCATCCCGGCGAAACGCGATGTTCGCGGCGCTGGCGTAGATGACTCGGCCGGTCAGCAAGAACATCAGGTTGACGCATCCGAACAGCACCGAGGCGTACGGCGTGCCCCACCATGGGCACGCCACCCACCGGCATGGTCCGGCGACCGCCACCGCCTGCGGTCGGCGCCGCAACTGGGCGTCGATGCGCGAAAGCCAACCCGGGTCGAAGGTCGTGTCCGCGTCAGTCGACACCACGTACTCGCCACGCGCGATCTCGGTGCCGCGCTGGCGTGCGAAACAGACACCGGGCTCAGGCTCCGACACGACGATGGCGCCCATCGAGCGCGCGATCGCGGCGGTGTCATCGATGCTGTTGTTGTCCACGACGATGACTTCGATACCGCCGGCGAAGTCCTGCGCGGCGAGCGATTCCAGGCACCGCCCGATGTACAGCGACTCGTTCACGGCCGGGATCACGACGCTGAACCGCGGGACCGCGCGGAGCGCGGGCGACGCAGGACCGTAACGGTCAGCCACCTGCGATGGCTCGGTCAATGGGGGTTATTCCTCTCGTTGCTCGACCTACGTCGGGCGGACTCTACACGATGTAGTGACGTGTTCATCGCCCTGACTACGCTCGGTGAACGCAGGCTCAACAGCGCGAACGATCCGGTTACGGCCCCACGGTCGGAATATGCTGTTTTCAAGGCATCCGCCTGAAATACTGCCGCCCAGCACGGCCGACGGACCGATGCCCGCAGCAAGAAAGGCCGACGATGCCCGGGCACGTAGACGCCGTCACGAAAGCAGGTCGTCTCCCTAACGGAGAGTGTTCAGACCCGGTACTGATTCAGCGGGGCAGCGTTCCCGGCACGAACACGAACGGCAACTGGTAGCCCGTTGACGCGTACGCCATCACCAGACAGCAGTACAGGATCACAGGCATCGATGGGTTCCCCATCGCATAACCAGGGGGGCGGCTCGCCCGCCGCGGCGCTTCCATGATTCCAGCAGTTCAGCCCATGGCGGCAAAGCCGCGAGAGCGGACCGTATCCCGCAGCAGTCCTCGTAGCGCGGCGTGCGCGTTGCGTGTCACGATGCTGACCGTTCCGAGAGGTCTACAGTGTGTGGGCGACACGACGAGAGGACATACGTGCACAATCGCGAATCCATGCGCAAACCCGGCCGCCGCGGGCACGGCGAACGGGAGAGCGAGGTGCTCAGCGTGGTGGATGCCGCCCCCTGGGCGTTAACCGTCCCTGAGGTTCGCGCGAAACTCGCCGGCGATCTGTCCTACAACACCGTTCACACGATTCTCGGCCGCCTGGTGACCAAAGGCCTGGTGGAACGACAGCACTCCTCTCGGGGACTGCTGTACCGGACCGCACCGCAAGCGGCGCAGCTGGTGGCCAGAAAGATGCAGGCGCTGCTGGAACGGGGGCCCGACCGGGCGTCGGTGCTGCAATCTTTCGTGGGCTGTCTTGATCCGGCGGATGAGCACGCACTGCGCGCCCTACTGCACGAGCACACGCACCTACCACACGGACCAGAAAGCGCCGACCCCCGCGACACATAGCGCTTCACGTCCTTGACGGCTCAACAGCGGCGGCGGCACGAAGCAGGGCCAAACGTCACCCGGCCGACCACAGTAGCGGCGCCAGCCAAAGCGATAGCGGTGGCGCCGGCTGGCCGCGCCGGATCATTCGTCGCCGGAGCGGCGTTTCCACGCCCCGTACGACCGTGCCCGCAGGGTGCGGCGTTGAGGGCGCCGAAAAATCCACCTATGCAGGTAGCGGGCCTACAGTGCAGCAACGTGCCAGTTGGCGGCTGAGGCGCGTTGGGCCTCGATGCTTGCGATCCCTCATCACCGCGACTTGCCTGCTGCTCGATAGCCGTCAGCCAAACCCATCAGGTAGCAGCCTGCTGCGTCCCAGCTGACGGCTTCCTCCATGATCTCGACGAGCGGTGTTGCGGCGGCTTCGGCTTCGGCCGCGCGATGCTCGGCGAGGATCGCGTCCGGGGCCAAGCCCTGGGTGATGTCGTAACCGATCTGCCCGATCGTGTCGGCACCGAGGATCGGCAGGGCCGCGTGCGCGGCCTGAATGAAGTGGTCGGGCAGATCCTCGCGCATAACTCTGATCCTGCTCCGTTCTGCAATCTGACGTGTAACCCTCGCGTGGCCTGGCAGTTTCGGCGATTCGAAAGCATACCGGTCCTGCTTCACCATGCTCGCGCATGCCGCGGCGAGGAACTGACTGCAATCGTCGTGCTGTTCAAGCTTGTGACGGATCGGGCTATAGGCGGTGGTGTGGGCAACACGATCAGTGCCACGGACGACGGCCGGACGCAGCGTGCTGAAGGACGTCCGGAAGTCATGCAGCATATGACATCAGTGAGTTTATGCGCTGTGTTGTAGGGCACTGAGAAAGTGGAGCGATCGGCGTATGCGTAGACCAGGTGCTGGATAGCGAGCTCAGTCGACCTGTGTGATCGAACCGCGCGTCGGGTGGAGACCACGTTTTCGGCGACCGGTCACCGCACGCACGGCGGAGTGCGACGGCGCAGCAGGGTATTGACCTTCCTCGCGGTTTTGTTACCGTGGACCGTGGCGCCAGGTATCAGATGTCGAATTCAGGCGCCACCGCCCCGAGGGCACATCGAGCGGAGGCCGCATGCGTGCACGTAGGTTCACCGGGTTGCTCGGCGCGGCTGCGGTGGCCGCGGGTCTCGCGGTGCTGGCGCCGTTGCCCGCGCACGCCTCGAATCCGGCGCCCGACTGCTCGCAGGGCGGATCCACCGGCACGCGCAACGTGTACTTCTGGGACTGCGTGTACTCCGTGCCGGGCAACCCGGTGCTTACCTGGCGCGGCGCACCGATCGTCAGCGGCCAGGGCACCTCTCAGGTCGTCGGCACGTGCGTTGGCGGCTCGTTGCCGTACTTCATCACCGCATCCTGGGTTGACGGCAGCGGAACGACGCAGACTTCGGCACCTTACACGCTCAACTGCGCCAGTGGCGGTGTCTGAACGCTGCGCATGCCGATAATCCATCTGCGCAGCTGACGCGATCATGGTTGGCCACTGCGGGTGGGCGGCGCCATGGGCGATGCCTCCGCCGTCTTGGCGTTGCGCATGCGAAATGACCGCCTACGTGTTGAGCGCGTTCGGGATCGAGTGAAGCATCTTGCTATGACTCTATTGTCGCGGAGAGGGGAGGATTCGAACCTCCGGGGGCCGAAGCCCGACCGGGTAACCCGGTCCCCGCTAGGCCACTACGGGGACCTCTCCTGGATTTTCGGCGGTCAGCCGGGTCCGCTTGCGGGTTCCCGTCTGCGTCGCCGTCCTTCTGATATCCATCATGGCGCAGGGGTCTGACAGAGCGCTGATGTGTCGCTGTCATGTCGGGCCGGTTGGGCTGCTGGTTGAGCCGGGGCGGGTTTCGTCAGGTCGACTGGGGTGTCCGGCTGCGGGATGCTCCTGGCCACCTGGGGTTCGGCACGGGATGGCCGTTGGAGTCATCGGTGTCATCGGAGGTATGGGACTCATTGGAGTCGGGAGTTGTGTCGGCTTTGTGCGACTGGGGTTGCGTTTGCGTGCGCTGTTGGGTGGCTGCGGTGAGGAGCCAGAGGGGGGTGAGCGCGGCGGCGAAGAGCGCGACCGACAGGTGCTTGGTGACTTCGTTGCCTTCGCCGTACACCGACGCGATGTAGAGCACCACGGTGCACCCTAGGAGAGTGAGTCCGACTAGCGCAAAGGCACGGCGGCGCGTGCGCGGGGTTGATGTGCGGATGAGCCATGCGGCAGCGATCAGGGACGCCAGCCAAGTGGCGAGCACGCCGGGGAATCCGCTCCACTTGAGCGCGTGCGCGGCGTCTTGGAGCACGCAGACGCGGCACTCCTGGCTTTCCGGGGTGTAGCCCGCGTTCATCGGGTACGTGCCGATGTTCGTGTTACGGAAACTCCAGTACGCGTCGGCGCCTCCGGAGAACACCCGCGCGGCCAGGACCGGGTGCTGCGCCAGGTAGCGGGCGATGTTGGCCTGGGTGAGACGGTCCTGGTAACGCGGGAACAGCGGGTCGTTCTCGATCGGGTGCGGGCTCCACCAGTGAGTGCCGCTGTAGCGGCCGAACGAGCGCGGGAGTCCCAGGCCGACCGCCACTTTCCCGGGATCGTGGACCATCGGCATGATGGTCATGGTCACTTCCTGGGCGGCGTTGATCTGCTTCAGGTCGGACGGCCCGCTCGCCAGGCTCCATGTGGCGGTCGCCGCCAGCGACGCCAGGCACAGCGCGGGGATCAGCCGTGAACCGATGCGCCCGCTCATGCGGCCGATCTCGAAGCGGCGCGTCCCGAGCAGCAAGCCGAGCGGGATCAGCAGCGGGATCATCTCGTTCTTCGCGCCGATCGCGAGTGCGGCGCCGGCCCACGCGGCGAGGAACGCGACGCGTTGGCCGCGCTGCTGTGTCACGGCCACGCTGCCTGCGACAGCAACGAGCAGCAGGCCGTACATTGCGGCGGTCTCGCTGTACGGCGAACCGGCGTAGTCGGCGAACGTGGCCTCTGCCAGCACGACGAACAGTGCGCCGAGGATCGCGAACCGTGCTAGCGGCTTCACGGACCGTAGCAGCCACGCCATCGCGGCCAGCGCCAATCCGACCAGCACGCAGTACTCGACTATCGTCTCGCGCAGGTCGATGACGCCGTGCAAGCCCAGAACGTGCTGATGGATCCACGCGGTCAGTTTCAGCGGGATGTACTGCGAGCTCGGATACTGACTGCACGGCGTGTGGAGCGGCTGGAAATCGTAGTGAAGTCGGACGAAATACCACTGCGCGGTCAGCTTCGGTCCGCCTGCGGCGTCGGCGCCGATCTGGCACATCAGCCGTTGTGCGTCCCCGTTGTTCGCCATGCCCACCGGATGCGGCCACAGCAGACGCACGGCCATACCGACGGTGCCGAAGACGCCGACGACGACCGGCGTCCACCAGCCGTTGGCGCGCAGCCACGCACGTGTACGCGTGCGCACGCCGTGTTGGTCGCGTTGGTCGTCTTGCGCCGCCGGGAGGGGCTGAGCGCTTCGAGCTATGGGCACGGGCGAGAACTTATCAATTAACGCAGGACGCCGCCCCGGCCGGGGATTGGCCGGGGCGGCGCCGTGGTGCGGTAGGGAGTGCTACGCGTGCGTAGCGGGGTAAGGCCGTAGCGCTGCGGTAGGGCTACGGCGCGACGTGCGAGAGTGCGAAGGTGAGCATCACGGCGTCGGTGGCCGGTGCCGTGGTCGACAGTGCGAGAGCGTGGCCGGTGTAGGGCATCATCACGATCTGCACGTGCGCGGCGGGCTGGTAGTACTGCGATTCGAATGCCTCAACCGAGGCGGTGTTGTTGCAGTCGTACAGGGTCACCCCGGGGCAGTGGAAGAAGTCGTCCGTGCCGCTAATCGAGAGCGTGGGGACCGTGATCTTGTATGAGTACGCCTGCGTGGGCGGCAGGGAGAAGATCGGGGCGGCGCTCTGGGCTTCGGCGATGGTGGTGGTGTCCTTGTTGGCTTCGTCAGCGGTCACCACCGCGGGGTCCACGGTCGCGGTGCTGTACATCATCGATTCGCGCGTGCCGGGCTTGGTGGTCAGGTAGCCCGTGTCCAGGCCGGAGTTGGCGAACTTCGGGTCCATGACCGCGGGGTAGGCGTCCGTGTGGAAGAAGGTGGGCGGCGCGGCCGGGTTGACGCCGTGCAGGGCGCCGGTGACGATGACCGCGTCGACGTCCTGGTAGGTGGCCACTTCAACCCAGGTCTCGTAGGAGCCGAGCGAGTGCCCCACGATGATCACGTGGGAGAACGCGTGCCCGTCCACGGAGCCGGCGCGCAGGGCGGTGATCCCGTCGTGCAGGGAGACCGCGGCGGCGGTGACGCCGACCGAGCTGCTGGCGGGGTGAGAGCTGTTGCCGATGCCGATGCGGTCGACGTCGAACGTCGCGTAGCCGACGGCGGTGGCGGCCTGCACGTAGGAGTAGTAGCCGTTGCCGACCGGGAAGTCCCAGTACGCGTGGTTGTAAGCCGCGCCGTGCACGAGGATCTGCACGGTGCTGGGCTCGGTGCTGCCGCGGTAGCACAGCTCGCCCCAGAGGGTCTGGTCCGCCGGGCCCGGATCGGTGATGCGCACCGAGACGGTGTGCGGGGCACAGTTCAGGCTGAAGCTGTCGGCGTGTGCTGAGGCTGCGGGCACCGTGGTCAGCGCGACCGCGGCGATCAAGGACGCGCTCGCGGCTGCGAGCCGTGAGCGGCGTGCTGTCCCGTGGCTTTTCGGCATTTCGATTTCGGGCATGACGATAACGCTCCGTCTGCTTTCATTCGGGCGTAGGTACGCGTGTCACGAATTGATTGAGCATGTGCCGCAGCTCGCGGAAAAGCACGCGAGGAGAAGTAGCGCGTCCGCGATTTTGCTACGCTGAGCGTTTTGCTCAGCGCATTGATGCTTGCTGCCTGCGGCACCGTTACACCGTAGCTTGTCAGGGTGCTGTGTACAAGCGCGGGGAAAGCGGTGGGTCGGCGGGCGTTATGTTAGTCTGCCTCGATATTTCCACGGGCGAATTGTTGGGTGGGTGCTTTCGCCGCGCGAGTGTGAGTGTGAGCGACGGTGCTTTCGTGGATGGCCGGTTCGTGTGGTGCCCATAGTTCGGCGGGCGCGTTGTCGTCGCGGCTCTCCAGGCGTGCGATGAGGCGATTCACGGTGATTCACGGCGAGTTGCGCGATGATCGTATTGTCCGGCGAGATCGTGGTGAGTGTGGGTGTGTTGTGGCCGGCCCCGATGTTGTCGAAGCCGACGGCGGCGACGTCTTCGGGGATGTGCGCACCGTTGCAGTGCAGCGAGCAGACGGTGCCGAGGGTGAGCAGGTCGTTGTGGCGCCGTGGCCCGGTCTCGTCTTGTGCGGTCGGTAGCTGATTATCTTAATTTATCCTGGAATATCAGGATGGAGAGTAATGGTCATTCTGGCACAGAGAGGTTGACAAATCGGCCGGGCGGACTAGTGATGCGAGGCATGGAGAGAAGTACTGACTCGCAGCGCGGCGGGCCCACTCGCCGCGCCTTCTTGTCCGCCTCGGCCGCGACAGCGGTCGTGGCGCCCCTGGTCACCGGCAAAGTCGCGCACGCCACAAGCTCCAGCGTCGCGCCGGTGAACCGTCGGGAACCGGATCAAGCGCTGCGTGCCCTCCTCCGGCAGATCGATCCGGACCGGATGCGGGCCACGGTGCAGCGGTTGACCGAATTCGGCACCCGGCACACCGCATCCAGCCAGACCGACCCGGTCCGCGGCATCGGCGCGGCCACCGACTGGGTGATCGGGCAGATGCAAGCGATTGCGGCGGCGTCGAACGGTGCGATGACCGTGCAGCGGCAGTCGTTCGTGCAGCCGGTGTCGTCGCGGATCCCGGTACCCACCCAGATCACCAACTGCATCGCCACATTGAACGGCACTGCCTCCCCCGAGCGCTTCTATGTCGTCACCGGGCACCTGGACTCCCGGGTCACCGACGTGCTGGACTTCACCAGCGACGCCCCCGGCGCCGACGACGACGGCTCGGGCGTGGCCGTAGTGCTCGAACTCGCCCGGCTGTTCGCCGGTCAGCAGTTCCCCGGGACGTTGGTCTTCGCCACCGTGGCCGGCGAGGAGCAGGGACTCTACGGCTCGGCGTTCATGGCCAGGCAGATGAAGGCGGCCGGCGCCGACGTGCAGGGCATGTTCAGCAACGACATCGTCGGGGCGAGCCAGGCCTGGGACGGCACGCAGCCGGACCCGCACACGTTGCGGCTGTTCGTGGAGGGCATCCCGACCGCGGCCACGCCCGCCCAGATCTCGCTCATGCAGTCGGTCGGCGGCGAGAACGACGGCGCGACCCATCAGCTGGCCCGGTTCGTGGCGCAGTCCGCTACGTTCGACCTGACCGGCATCAACGTCCGGGTGGTCTGGCGCCGTGACAGGTTCCTGCGCGGCAGCGACCACCTCTCGTTCCAGCAGCAGGGCTATCCGGCGGCGAGATTCACCGAGCCGCGGGAGAACTTCGACCACGAGCATCAGAACACTCAGGTCGTCGACGGCGTGCAGTTCGGCGACCTCATCGACTTCGTCGACTTCGACTACATGGCCCGCGTGGCGAAGGTGAACGCGGCGGCGCTGTGGTCGCTGGCCACCGCGCCGGGCACGCCGAAGGGCGTGCAGATCCACACCACACCGCCCGGCACCCTGTCGGGCACCAACCTCACAAGCCTGAGCTGGACCGCCAACCCCGAAACCGACCTGGCCGGATACGAGGTGGTCATGCGGGAGACCACGGAATCCGACTGGACGTCGGCGATCGATGTCGGCGACGTCACGGCGGTCACGCTCGACATCTCGAAGGACAACGTGCAGTTCGGCATCCGGGCGGTCGATCAGGACGGCCGCCGCAGCCCCGTCGGCTTCCCGCAGGCGGCCGCCTAGGACGCGCCGAGATCGCCCACTGGCGCGAAGTGAATCGGCCTTCTGCCGCTCCGGGTCGGGAGCGGCAGAAGGCCGATTGCGTTCCGGAGGGTCTACCGGCGGGCCATCAGTATCAGTGGCACGCCGCGCCGTTGAGAGTGAAGGCGGTCGGCACGGCGTCGCTGTTGGTCCAGGTGCCCTGGAAACCGAAGCTGGTGTTGGCTCCGGGTGCGATCGTCGCGTTGTAACTCACGTTCGTGGCGGTCACGGCCGTGCCGGACTGTGTGACGGTGGCGTTCCACCCATTGGTGATCTTCTGGTCACCTGGGAAGCCGAACTTGAGCGTCCATCCGTTGATCGCGGTCGTGCCGTTGTTCGTGATCACGACGTTGGCGGTGAAGCCTCCGGCCCACTGCGAGGTGGTGGAGTACGCCACGGCGCAGCCGCCGTTGCTCGACGGGCTGCTCGACGGCGAGGCCGAGGGCGAGGGCGAGGCTGACGGGGACGACGATGGAGAGGCCGACGGTGACGCGGAGTGGGACGGGGACGGCGAAGCCGATGCCGACGGGGAGGGCGAACCGGTCTGGCCGCTGCCCGGCGTGATCACGTACGTGACCAGGCCGCGCGCCGGGACCGTGGCGGTGAATGCACCGCCGCTGACGTTGATCGCGGCCTGCGTGGCGGCGTTGCTGCCGGCGTTGGACAGGACCGGGGTCGCGGTGCCGCTGGTGATCCCGGTGCCCGACAGCGTGTAGCCGACCGTGTCAGCGCTCGACGCCGTGTTGAGCACGACGACCGCGACGGTTCCGTCAGGGTTCTTGTAGGCGCTCATGTTCAGGTTGCTGTTCGAGCTCGTCGTGCCGATCCGCACCGCGCCCGGGTGGATGTAGCGGCTGTAGTTCGCGAACGCCCACACCCGGCCGGAGGCCGACGCGGTGCCGTTGCTGTTGAGCCACACCAGGCCGCCGTTGGCGTTGTTGGTGTCAGCACCCTCCCAGTACATGTACGCGCTCAGATTCGCGCCGGTCAGGCCCTGGTAGATGCGCTGGGCCCAGGTGAACCCGGAGTCGGCGGTGCCGTCGTCCCAGGCCGCGTCGAACGCGTTGCTGGTGCCGAACCACTCGGTCTCCCACGCGGGCTTGGTCCAGCCGTTCAGCGGTGAGGTCGTGGGCGAGGTGTAGCCGTGGCTGCCGAACACCTTGGTGTAGGAGTTGGCGGTGGAGTCGGCCTCGATCGCGGCGGCGTACTGCTGCGCGTAGTTCCAGCCCTCGGTGGCGCAGCACTCCACCTGCGTGGACAGGCCGGAACCGGCCAGCGCCGGGCCGAGCACGTCGATGAAGTTCGCGGTCTGCGCCGGGTCCAGCTGCATGCTGTCATAGCTCGTCGACAGGTTGGCCTCGTTCTCCGGGCCGATGTAGGTGAGCGGCACGCCGGCGGCCGAGTAGTCCTTGGCGTACTGGACCAGGTAGTTCGCGTAGGCCTGGCGCCAGTCGCCGCTGGAGCAGGTCGCGCTGGGCGCGCCGCACAGGGTGCCGCCGTTGGAGATCGAGTTGTTGGTCTTCATGAACGCCGGGGCGCTCCAGGCGTCGGCGAAGACGTTGGTGACGCCGTACTTGCTCTTGATCTGCTGGGCCAGCCAGAGCTGGCCGTCGTCCTGGTTGATCGACGAGAGCGAGGCGTACGCCGGCGTCGCGGTGGGGCCGCTCGGCGCGGTCGGCTCGATGGTGCTGCCGGAGTCGGCGCTGATCTCGTTGCGCAGGATGGTCAGGCCCGCCCCGGCGGTGGGGCTGTAGAGGAAGTCAAGGGCCTGCTGCTGCTCGGCGGCCGGCGCGTTCATCAGCGAGGCGGACTGCCCGAACGCCTCCGCGGCGCCGAAGCCGGCCATGGTCTGGAAGGTCGTCGCGCCGTTGATCGTCGCGGTGTCGGCCGCGTATGCCGGAGCGGACGGCAGCAGCGCGATCGCCGCGACCGCACCCAGCACACTCAGGCTCGCGGCGAGCGGCACGCCGAGGCGCCGCCCGGCCTGTCTCGTTTCGGTGGACACAGTGAGATTTCCTTCGTGTCGGGAGTTCGTGTCGGGAGTTCGTGTCCGGAGCGCAGAAGCGGAAAATGATTTATAAATCAATGATGAAACCTGTTGAGTATTTCCGAAGGTACAACTAACACCGTGCCGTGCGCTGCGTCAAGCGATTGTGAAACTTGCACAGGGGGATTGGAGTAACGAATTCCCGAGAAATTCGGAAGTTTTATCTGTGCAGGTCATGGCCGATGTACGCATTCACGGGGAGGCTCGGTTGGCCGAGGTCTGCCCGTTTCGAAACATTCGGGCCGTCGCGGTGTCGGCGGCGGGTGGGGCTGAATCCGCGGGAGTGCGGTCAGCGGTTCGCGATGGCGGGTCCGGACGCGCTGTGGCGCTGCGGTCCGGCCTGCCGTCGGCGTGCTTGACGCGCTTGACGTGGTCCGGTCGACGCGACACTGCTTGGCACGGGCTCGCTTGACACCGTGCCGCAACTCACCTCTATTGTACTAGTTACCTAGATGAATAGAGGTCGTGGTGATCGAGTTCCACCTGGACCCGCGCTCCGGCGTCTCGCCGTACCTACAGATCGTCCAGCAGGTACGTCAGGCGCTGCTGCTCGGCCTGCTGTCCGAAGGCGACCAACTGCCGACGGTCAAGCAGGTCGTGGCGAAGGTCGCGATCAACCCGAACACCGTGCTCAAGGCCTATCGGGAGCTTGAGCACGAGGGGCTGGTCGCGGCGAAACCCGGGGTGGGCACCTTCGTCACCAGAACCCTGGGCCAGGCCTCGCTCACCGACCACGAACCGCTGCGCCTCGACCTGGTGGCCTGGCTGGAGCGGGCCCGCGCGGCGGGCCTGACCGAGGCGGGGATCGAGGCCCTGTTCCAAAGCACGTTCCGCACCACCGCCGAAGAGGAGAGATGACCGCGATTCTGGAAGCCCACGCGCTGGGCATGCGGTACGGGCGGCGCGACGCGCTGGCCGACTGCACCTTGAACCTCCCGCCGGGGCACGTGGTCGGCCTCGTCGGCCCGAACGGAGCCGGAAAGTCCACGCTGCTCAAACTCGCCTGCGGGATGCTGAACCCGACCTCGGGCAGCATCAGCGTGCTCGGCGACACCCCGGGCTCAGGAGCCGGACAGCTCGCCCGCGTCGGCTTCCTCGCCCAGGACGCCCCCGTCTACGGGAACCTGTCCGTCGCCGACCACCTGCGGCTCGGCGCGCACCTCAACCCGCGCTGGGACCAGGGGTTCGCGCAGCGGCGCATCGCCGCCCTCGAACTCGACCCGTCGCAGAAGGCGGGGAAGCTCTCCGGCGGCCAGCGCGCGCAACTCGCCCTGACGGTGGCGGCCGGGAAGAAGCCGGAACTGCTCATCCTCGACGAGCCGGTGGCCAGCCTCGACCCACTGGCCCGCCGCGAGTTCCTCAGGCACCTGATGGAGTCCGTCGCGGAGAACGGCACCAGCGTCATCCTCTCCTCGCACCTGATCTCCGACCTGGAACGGGTCTGCGACTACCTGATCGTGCTCGTGTCCTCGCACGTGCGACTGGCCGGCGAGGTCGATCACGTCATGGCCGCGCACCATCGGATCGTGTGCACCCGGCGCGACCCCGGCGCGCTTCCGCCCGGGCTCGACGTCGTCTCGGCCGAGCACACCGATCGGCAGAGCACGTTCGTCGTGTGCGCCGACGCCCCGCTGCCCGCCGGGGACTGGGCCGCGGAATCGCTCAGTATGGAAGACCTCGTACTCACTTACCTGGAAGCCACCGAGCCGGGTGCGCGATCGGCGGCGCAGGCTTCGGAGACTGCATCGAACATGGAGGCGGGGCGATGATCTGGCTGGCCTGGCGTCAATTCCGCACTCAGGCGCTGGTTGCCGCGCTCATCGTCGCAGCGGCCGCCGTGTACCTGCTGATCACCGGAACGCAACTGCGGCACGCGTACACCGCCGACCTGGTCTCCTGCCAGTCGCCGAACGCGCAGTACAGCTGCTTCGGGCTGATGAACCAGCTGCAAAGCGACTACAGCGGCCCGCAGTACCTCGCCGAATTCCTCGTGATGGCCGCGCCCGCGCTGATCGGGATCTTCTGGGGCGCTCCAATGATCGCCGGAGAGCTTGAGCGCGGCACTCACTACATGGCCTGGAACCAGTCGGTGACCCGCACGCGCTGGCTCGCGGTCAAGCTGACCGGCACCGCGCTGGCCGCTCTCATCACGGCCGGCCTGCTCAGCCTCCTGCTGACCTGGTGGGCCAGCCCGTTGGACACCGTGGCGGGCAACCGGTGGGGAACCAGGGTGTTCAACGCCCGCGACATCACGCCGCTCGGCTACGCCCTGTTCGCCTTCGCGCTCGGGGTCACGCTCGGGCTGCTGATCCGGCGCACCGTGCCGGCCATGGCCGCCACCCTCGCGATCTTCCTGGCGGTACAGGTGCTGGTGACGGTCGTGGTCCGCCCGAATCTGCTCCCTGCGACCACGGCTTCGGTGCCGGTCAACCGGACGTCGATGAGCCAGGCCGTCAGATTCGACCGCGCCGACGCGGACACCGGCCCGGTCAGAATCGACCTGCCCACACCATCCGGCTCCTGGGCTCTGTCCCAGTCCTACGCCCTGACCAGCGACGGCCGGCCGGTCCAGACCGCCAGAGTCCTCAATTGCTGGCGGCTGCTGCTGAGCCAGGCGGGAGAGGGCAAGCAGGGGTCACCGGACTTCGGTCCGCTCGGAGCCTGCCTCGCGCCGTTGGACCTGCACGTCGATCTCACCTACCAGCCGGTCGGCCGTTATTGGCCGATGCAGTGGATCGAGACCGGCCTCTACGCCGTACTCGCCGCGCTGCTCGCCGCCGCGTGCTTCCGGCGCATGCGCAGACTCCGCGGCTGAGGACGCTGAGAACAGAACACTGAGAAAAAAAAGGGGAGTGGGTGCGAGCCGCCCCGCCGGCGGTCTGGACCGTCGGCGGGGCGGCGGAAAATCCGTGTCGGGGCAGTGGCGCCGTGTCGCATACTCGACCCATGCGATCAGGTACGCAGGGGGTGGAGTTGAAGCTTGCCGAGGCATTGTCGCTGCGTGCAGATGCCGCGAGTCGCGTCGAGCAGTTGCGGGTGCGGATCGTCAGCAACGCGCGGTATCAGGAGGGCGGCGGGCAGCGCTGAGGGTTCGAATCCCTCCTCGTACAGAGCAGCCCCGCACGGTGCACAGGTGACAGGGCACAGTACACGGCACACCACCGGGTGCAGATCCGCGACCATGAGGGCGGGATTGGGGAACTCCACCAAGCACGCGCGTGCGGCGCATATGGGGCGTTGTACGCGTGTGAGCATGCGGATATTCGGTTGACCTCCTCTGCGCAGAGCGCTGTGATGGCGTCCATGACCAGCACTGATACGCCGTCCGCCGAACTGCCCGACCACGTGCGTGCGAACCGCGAGTACTGGGACGCCATGGCAGAGAACTGGGTCGCGCCGGGCGAGCGGTCGTGGGCGAGTGACCGGCCGGCTTGGGGCGTGTTCCAACGCCCGCAGAGCGAGGTGCCGTTTCTGCCGGGCGACATCGACGGCCTGGACGCGATCGAGCTCGGGTGCGGGACCGGCTATGTAAGCGCATGGATGGCGCGGCGGGGAGCGCGGCCGGTAGGCATCGACAACTCCGCCGCCCAGCTCAGGACCGCGCGGCGGTTGCAGACTGAGTACGGTCTCGAATTCCCGCTGCTGCACGGAAACGCCGAGCGGGTGCCGTACCCGGACGCGTCGTTCGATCTGGCGGTCAGCGAGTACGGCGCGGCGATCTGGTGCGATCCGTATGCCTGGATCCCGGAGGCGGCGCGGTTGCTGCGGCCGGGCGGGCGGCTGGTGTTCCTGTGCAACAGCGTCGTGTCGATGCTGTGTGCGCCGTACGATGCCGACGAGCCGTCCACCGAGCGGATGCTGCGGCCACAGCGGGACATGCACCGCTTCGCGTGGCCGGAAGGGGGCGTGGAGTTCCACCTCGGCCACGGCGACATGATCCGCCTGCTGCGCGGCAGCGGCTTCGAGATCGAGGGCCTGATCGAGATCTTCGCGCCCGAGGACGCGACGGACTCAGGGTTCGCGTACGCCCCGGCCGGGTGGTCCAGGCAGTGGCCGGTAGAAGAGGTCTGGCAGGCGCGCCGGGTCTGACCTTCGCGGTATTCGCGGTATTCGCGGTAACCGCGGCGCAACCGTCGATCCGGTCGAACGGCTCCGAAGGCTGCGAGCCGGTCGAGGCGGAGGAGGCCGCGACAGCGGACGAAGGTCCGGTTCTGCGCGCGGGCCGTCCGCTGGCAGTTGCGCTGCGGCCTGCGCCACCAGGACAGCCAGGTCGAAGCAGAACGCGCACGGGTACCTCCCGCTCCTGCTCCTGTTCCGATTCCCAGGGGCCGTCCCAGCCGTCATTCCTCTGGACGCTCCCTGCCAAGTACGCCCGTACTCCGGTTGCCGAGCGGTGACGGATGCAGGTGCGGGCGTGGTCCGCAATCCCGCCCTTGACGTTCGTTGTCTACGAACACATACTCCAATCAGTCTGAACATAATTCGCCGACAACCAACAGAATCTCGCATGCCCGGCGTCACGGCGCGGCCGCCCGGGTGCGGGGTGATTCGTCATGCCCGTCTCCGGAAACGTTTCCAGTAAGGAATCCGCCATGGCAGCTCTGCTGCGCCGCTTACGCCTGCGAAGGCTCATTTCAGCGGCCGCCACCATCAGTGCGCTGATCGCAGGCGCGCTGATCGCGGTCCCGTCCACCGCCCAAGCCGCCGCCTCGCTTCCGTGCGACATCTACGGCGGCGCGGGTACGCCGTGCGTCTCAGCGAACAGCACCGTGCGCGCCCTCTATGCAGGCTACAGCGGGCGCCTCTACCAGGTGCGCCGCTCATCCGACGGCGCTACCACCGACGTCGGAACGCAGTCAGCGGGCGGATACGCCAACGCCACGACGCAGGATGAGTTCTGCGCGAACACCAACTGCGTGATCACCATCGTCTACGACCAGTCGCCGCAGCACAACGACCTGACCATCGAGGGTCCGGGCACGGCCGGCGGCCAGGACGTTGGCGCGAACGCCGCGGCGATACCCGTCATGGCCGGCGGGAACAAGGTGTTCGGGGTCTACATCGGCCCCGGCACCGGCTACCGGCACTACGTCGGCTCCGGTGTCGCGCAGAACGGCCAGCCGGAAGGCATGTACATGGTCGCCAGCGGCACGCACGTCAACAACGACTGCTGCTTCGACTACGGCAACGTCGAGGCCGCGGTCACGGACACCGGCAACGGCCACATGGACGCGGTCTACCTCGGCAAGGCCTGCGGGTTCGCGCCGTGCACCGGATCAGGGCCCTGGGTCTCCGCCGACCTGGAGAACGGCCTGTACCAGGGCGCCGCATCCAACCCGGCGAACCAGGGCAACAGCAGCACGTTCGTCACCGCCATGCTGAAGAACAACGGTCAGACCTCGTTCACGCTGAAGGGCGGCAACTCGCAGAGCGGCGCGCTCACGCTGTGGTACGCCGGTCCGCTGCCGAGCAACGGCTACCAGCCGATGCACCAAGAGGGGTCGATCGTGCTGGGCACCGGCGGCGACAACAGCAACCGGGCGATCGGAACCTTCCTCGAAGGCGTGATGACCAGCGGGTATCCGACGGACGCCGCGGACGACGCGGTCCAGGCGAACATCGTCTCCGTCGGCTACTCGGGCGACACCGCGAGGCCCGCGACCGGAAACACCATCACCGGCTCGTCCGGCAAGTGCGTCGACGTGGCCGGGGACGACGTCGGTGGCGACGGCACCGGTGTCCAACTGTGGGACTGTCAGTCCTATGCGGTCGACCAGCACTGGACGCACAACTCGGACCACTCGCTCTCCACGCTCGGCCGCTGCCTGGACATCAACGGCAACGGCACCGCCGCCGGTACCCAGGTCGAGCTGTGGGACTGCAACGGCGTCGGCGGCCAGAAGTGGATCCAGCAGGCCAACGGCTCGCTGCTCAACCCGCAGTCAGGGCGCTGTCTCGACGACCCGAGCGGGAACACCGCCAACGGCACCCGGCTCCAGATCTGGGACTGCAACGGCACCCCGGCGCAGCAGTTCTCCGTCAACGGCGGCGGCGTGGTCAACGCCCCCGGCGGCCAGTGCGTCGACGTGGCCGGAGACGATGTCGGCGTCGACGGCACCGCCGTCCAGCTGTGGGGTTGTCAGGCCTATTCGGTCGACCAACACTGGTATCACAACTCGAACGGTTCGCTTCAGTCGCTCGGCCGCTGTCTGGACATCAACGGCGACGGCACCGCGGCAGGTACGCCGGTCGAGTTGTGGGACTGCAACGGCGTCGGCGGGCAGGTATGGCAGCAGCGTTCTGACGGTTCGCTCTTCAACCCGCAGTCAGGGCGCTGTCTCGACGACCCGAGCGACAACACGGCCGACGGCGTCCGGCTCCAGATCTGGGACTGCAACGGCACTCCGGCGCAGCAGTTCAACTTGAGCTGACGGACCGCCGCCGCACCGCTGGAACAGCGCTGTCCCAGCGGTGCGGCGGCGCAGTGCGTTATGCCCAGGGAGAGGCGACGAGCCAACTGGTGTCGTTGGGCCACAGGCTGGTGGCGTCCCACGCGTTCGATCCGCCGTCACTCGCGATGTACGCGGTGAGGTTGTAGTGGCGGATGAACTTGTTCGGGTAGCCCCATGATTCGAACGAGACGCCCGTGCCGCTGTTGCCGGCCTGCGGGCAGAACGTCGCGTCCTGGTTGAACAGGGCGCTGCCGTCGGGAGCCTGCAAATAGAGCTCGAAGCCCGAGTGCCGCAGGTATTGGCCGGAGTTGTTGGCGGACTCGAAGGATATGCAGGAGGTGTCGGCCAGGCCGGTGGTCACGATCCAGGTGGAGTCGGCCTTGGCGGTCGACGAGCTGCTGGACGTGATCGGGGCGATGACCACCTTGGTGTCGCTGTCGTCGTGCTTGATGTAGTCGCCGGTGCAGCATGAGGTGGTGGCCTGGATCGAGATGCGCGAACCGGGAGCGGGGCCGACCGAGGCCGGCGCCGCGTATCCGGCTGCTGTGATGTTCGCCTGGACGGAGTTCTCGGTGGTGTCGCTGGGGTAGCCGCTGGTCATGACGCCTTCGTAGAAGGTGCCTGCTGAGTCTTTGCTGTTGTCGCCGCCGATGCCGAGGATGATGGCGCCTTCTTTGTGCATCGGGTTGTAGCCGGAGACGTTCGGGCGTGCGCCGCTGTAGAACGTGGACAGGCCGCCTGACTGCGCGTTACCACCGCGGATCGACCAGTGGCCTGCCTCGCCCTTGACGATGGCGGTGGTGAACCGGTCGTTGATGGTCGGGTCGCCGCTGTTGAGGCCTGCGTTCACTCCCGAGTACAGGCCGTTCTCCAGATCGGCCATGATCCAGGGGCCGTTGCCGGATCCGTAGCCCCAGACCTTGATGTTGCCGAAGTAGATGGCTTCCATGTGGCCGTTGCCGGTGTCGTTGTTGCTGGTCTCGGCATTGCCGTAGTCGAAGCAGCAGCCGCCGTCGTAGTGCGTGCCGTCGAAGATGGCGTACTCGCCCTCGGCCGCGTCACCGGTCGCGATACCACTCGTCGCATCGTCACGGTAGCCGGTGCCCGGAGCCACGAACACGCCGTAGACCTTGTGCCCGCCCACGGTGGTCGGCGCGGCGGTGGCGTAGGCCAGGTTGTCCGGACCGCCAGCCGCGCCGCCTGCGGGGGCTTGGGTGAGGTTGTTGCCGTGGCCGGACTGGTCGTAGATGACCGTGATCACACAGGTCGTGTTCGCACAGAACGAATCCTGAGCAGCAGCGTTCGCCACACCACCAGCCACCAGAACACCAATGTTCAACGTGGCATTATCCGAAGAACGCCGCACCTGATACAACGAACCGCTGAACGCACCAAACAACGCACGCGTCGTACTATGCGCAGCCACACACGGCGAACCACCCGCCGCATAGATATCACACGGACCCTGCACAGCGGCGTGCGACG
Source organism: Actinocrinis sp. (assembly GCF_035946395.1). Lineage (NCBI taxonomy): Bacteria > Bacillati > Actinomycetota > Actinomycetes > Catenulisporales > Actinospicaceae > Actinocrinis > Actinocrinis sp. The sequence goes on along the minus strand of NZ_DASYZI010000007.1, from coordinate 8,673 downwards.
GCGCGCTCGTCAGCATCACGCCGCCGAGCGCGAGCGTGAGGCTCGCACCCGCGCCGAGCACCGCGCGTCTCAGTGATCGAATTGGTGCCCAAACAGTCAAGGTGAACTCCTTTGTTCATCGGTGGGTGAGACCGCGCACGGTGGTCCGGAAACCGGATCCAGAGCGCAGTCGACCGCCACGCGCCGGGAACCGTCGGACAGCGCATGAGCTGAGGTGTATGTATGACGCCGACTACGATTGTCGGCTGATTGTTAGCGCTAACATTCCACTGTCAGCGAGAGCGCATGGGAACTCCGGGTGGGTTCGGGAGCTTGAGCGGCTCGACCGGCCTCACTATGACTCCGGAAGGGGGCTGCGTCAAGACATGCCGGGAAAAGTTGTGAGCGCAAACAACAGCAGACTCGGCCCGTCTCGTGCGTTTCGGCTACAGGAGTGTTTGAGATGAGGAGCCGGATCAGGACGTGACAGACGCCCGCAGCCCCGGCCCCACATCTCAAACACCCACTCGGCTGACATCCACAAGAGCATCCGTTTGAGGGGACGTGGTGGCGTGGCGGTTTAACGAGCTCGTAGGAGAGGGCGCGGTCCACCTGCGCTATGAACGCAAGTAGCTACGAAGGAAAGTTGTAGTCGTAGCAGTCGAGCCGTATCGGTTCACTCGGCGGTTTCGAGGACCTCGGCCTCTGTCATCAGAGCACTTGCCGCGCCGAGTTCCTCGGTCGCCGCCTGGTGGGCACCGGCCAGCATCTCGTAGGCGCCCGGCCCGACGGGCACCCGCAGCGGGGTCGGCTGCTCGGCGGCGACTATGCGCAGAACCGCCTGAGCGTAGTCATCGGGATCACCCAAATCCGGGTTCTGATCCATCCCGCGGAACATGCCGAGTATCTCGCCGTACGAGGCGTACTCGGGCAGCCGCACGCAGGCTTCTGTCATGGCGGTGCCGTACCGCGTGGCGAATCCGCCGGGCTCCATCACGGTCACCCGGATGCCGAGCGGAGCCACCTCGGCGGCGAGGGCCTGGCTCATGCCCTCCAGCGCGTACTTGCCGCTCATGTAGGCCGCGACGCCGGGCATGGCCCACATCCGCCCGACGACCGACGAGACGTTGACGATGTGACCCGCGCCCTGGGCACGCATCACCGGCAGCACGAGCCGGGTCAGCCGCCACGGCCCGACCAGCAGCGTCTCCAGCTGGTCGCGCAGCTCGTCGTCGCAGACCTCTTCGACGGCGCCGAACAGGCCGCTGCCCGCGTTGTTGACGAGCACGTCGATACCGCCGAGCTGATCGACCGCGGCGTCGACCGCGTCTTTGCACTGCTGCGCGTCGCGCACGTCGAGTGCCAGCGGGCTGATCCGCCCGGGCCACGCCTCGACCAGCTCCGCCAGCGCGTCGGTCCGCCGCGCGGTCGCGACGACCTGGTCACCTGCTCGCGCCACCGCGACGGCGAGCGCCTTACCCAATCCGGAAGAACATCCGGTCACCAACCAACGGCGCACGAAAGCGCCCCCCTTTCAGCATCAGCATCCTCACACTCCCATACCGCCTCCCTCCGCGACACGGCTCACCGGGTGTGCGCCGCCGCGCAATCGGTGTATGCGTTCGCGCGCCCCTCGACCGCTCTTGACCGACTCCCGGCCGGTTCCGGGCCCGCTGCCGGCGCGGCCGTCGCGCCCGCCGGAAAAATCTTTCGCGAGGGTGTCGATTTCCCGGGTCGCCGATCGTGATGAGGGATGAGAGGCTCGGTGAGGTGCCGAGCCGGTTCGAGGGAGACCCGAGATGAAGCAGTACCTGCTTTCCGTGCACATGGACGAGAGCCAGCCCATGCCGCCGGCGGAGACGATGCAGAAGATGTACCAGGCGGTCGACGTGTTCAACCAGGAGGTCCGGGACGCCGGGCTGTGGGTGTTCGCGGGCGGCCTGCATCCGTCGAACACCGCCACCGTGGTGCGCAGCCAGGGCGGGAAGGTGGTCACCACCGACGGCCCGTACGCGGAGACCAAGGAGCAGCTCGGCGGCTTCTGGGTGATCAGTGCCGCGGACCTGGACGAGGCGCTGGAGTGGGCGGGCAGGGGCTCCGAGGCCTGCGGCGCGCCGGTCGAGGTGCGTCCGTTCCAGGACGAGCCGGAGCAGTAGGAGCGGCGGTGCCCGACGTGCAGGCCGCGCGGACCGCGCAGGTCACGGAGGTCGTGCAGTCCGGAGAGGCTGCCGCGCTTGAGCGCGCCTACCGGGACGGCGCGGGACGCGCCATCGCCACCCTGGTCCGCCTCTTCGGCGACATCGATCTCGCCGAGGAGGCGGTCCAGGAGGCGTTCGCCGCGGCGGCCGAGCGCTGGCCCGCCGCGGGGGTGCCGCCCAATCCGGGCGGCTGGATCCAGGTGACCGCGCGCAACAAGGCGCTCGACCGGCTGCGGCGGGAGTCCTCGCGCCGCAGCCGCGAGGCGCAGGCCACGGCGCTCGACGCGGGCGCCGCCGACGAGTCGTGGGAGGCGGAGGCGGTGGCGGACGACCGGCTGCGGCTGATCTTCACCTGCTGCCACCCGGCGCTGGCCGCCGAGGCCCGCATCGCGCTGACCCTGCGGCTAATCGCCGGGCTGCACACCGAGGAGATCGCGCGTGCGTTCCTGGTGCCCGAGCCGACGATCGCGCAGCGGCTGGTGCGGGCCAAGCGCAAGATCCGTGACGCGGGCATCCCCTACCGGGTGCCGCGCGACGCCGAGTTGCCCGACCGGCTGCCGTTCGTGCTGGCCGTGGTCTACCTGGTGTTCAACGAGGGCTACACGGCCTCGGCCGGGCAGAGCCTGATCCGCGATCAGCTGTGTGCGGAGGCGCTGCGGCTCGCCCGGCTGCTGGCCGAGCTGATGCCGGACGAGCCCGAGGCCACCGGGCTGCTGGCGCTGCTGCTGCTCATCGCGGCCCGCCGCCCGGCCCGCACCGCGGCGGACGGCTCGCTGGTCACGCTGGCCGAGCAGGACCGCGACCGGTGGGATCGTGCGATGATCGCCGAGGGCCAGCAGCTGGTGCGCTCCTGCCTGCGGCGCAACCAGCCGGGGCCGTACCAGATCCAGGCGGCGATCAACGCCGTGCACGGCGACGCGCTCACCGCCGAGCAGACCGACTGGGCCCAGATCCTCGCGCTCTACGACCAACTCGTGCAGCTCGTGCCGACCCCGGTCGTCGAGCTCAACCGGGCCGTCGCCCTCGCCGAGACCGGCGCGGCCGCCGCCGCGCTCGACGCGGTCGACCGGCTCGCCGAAGACCTCGACGGCTACCACCTGTACCACGCCACGCGCGCCGATCTGCTGCGCAGGCTCGGCCGGGATCAGGAGGCGGCGACCGCGTACAGCACCGCGATCGACCAGACCGCGAACGAGGCGGAACGAGCGTTCCTGCGGCATCGGCGCGACGCGCTCACGGAAACGGGTCGCCCCGGTTAACTTTCGCTCGATGCGGCGGCGAAAGTAACATCGAACGGCGTCGAACGCGGCGGCTGGCACGCTGCCCGCCGAACGCACCCGATGCCGACACCGCCGATCCGGAAGGCGACCCGACTGTGCCGCACCATGAGCCCGTGCCGCACCACGAACCCGCCGGGCCCGGCGACGTGGCGGATCCGCGGCGCGCGCAGGGTGATTCGCCCGGCGATCCGCTTCGCCCGGTGACGATCTCGCACATCGCCGAGTCGGCGGGCGTTTCGGTCCCGACCGTGTCGAAGGTGCTCAACGGCAAGTCCGGGGTGTCCGCGGACACCCGCGCCCGGGTCGAGGAACTGATCAACCGTTACGGATACCGCAAGCCCCGCGGGGCCAACCGCAGCAACATGATCGAGCTCGTATTCCGCGAGCTCACCGACATGTGGGCGGTGCAGATCATCCGCGGCGTGGAGCAGGTGGCGCGTAAGTACCGCGTCGGCGTGTTGGTCTGCGAGTTCGGGCTGCCCGACACGGGCGCGCTGACGTGGGACGACACGGTGGCCCGGCGGCCGAACTGCGTGCTGAGCGTGGCCCAGCTGTCCGCGGCCGAACGCGAGGAGCTGCGGGCGAAGGGCATCCCGTTCGTGCTCTTCGACCCGACCACCGAACTGCCCGACGGCGTCCCCTACGTCGGCGCCACCAACTGGTCCGGCGGACGGGCCGCCGCACGTCACCTGGTCGAGCTCGGGCATCGCCGCATCGCGATGATCACCGGGCCGCAGCATGTGCTGTGCTGCGCAGCCCGGCTGGACGGCTACCGCTCCGCGTTGCTCGCGGCCGGTCTGCCCGTCGATCCCGGCCATGTGGTGGAGGCCGGTCTCGACCGCGAGAACGGCTGCGCCGCCGCGCGCACCCTGCTTTCCCGCCCCGAACGACCGACGGCGATCTTCGCCGCGAACGACCTTCAAGCGCTGGGCGTCTACCAGGCCGCGCGTGAGCACGGACTGCGGATCCCCGACGATCTGAGCGTCGTCGGCTTCGATGATCTGCCGGTGGCCGGCTGGGTCGATCCGCCGCTGACGACGGTGCGCCAGCCGCTGACCGAGATGGCCGTGGCCGCCACCGAGCTGGCGCTCGCGCTCGGCCGAGGCGAGCAGGTCCCGCAGCTCGGCCTGGAGATCGCGACGACCTTCACCGTGCGGGGGAGCACTGCCCCGCCCAAGGCCTGACGCGTCAGGCCCCTGGGCACACTCGCACGCGCTCGCACGCGTGCGAAACTTTCGGTCTCAGCACGCTCATGACCTGCTTCCCCGGCAGCCGCCTCCCGTTGATCGTTGACGCGCGAGAAACATTCTGACGCATTACTGGGAGAGTTTCGTGCTTCGCGTCACCGCGCGGCGCAGCGCAGCGATCTTCTTTCGGGCAAGGAGGCCCTCGTGCCACTTCGAAGGACACGCACATCCGGGTCACGGCGCACCGCCCTGGCCCTGGCTCTCGCGACCGGCGCGGCTCTGACGCTGCCGGCCGGCGTCGCGGCCCCGGCGAACGCCGCCACGGCGGTGGCGGTGACCGTGAACGGCACCGCCGGGCTCGGCTCGATCTCGTCGAACGCGATCGGCCTGAACACGGCGGTGTACGACGGGAACATGAACGACGCGGCGCAGCCAGGTCTGATCAAGGCGGCCGGGATCGACGCGCTGCGCTACCCGGGCGGCTCGTATTCGGACATCTACAACTGGCAGACCAACGTCGCGACGACCGGCTACGACGCACCGAACACCAGCTTCGCCAACTTCATGAGCACCGCGCAGGCGGCCGGGACGAACCCGATCATCACGGTGAACTACGGCACCGGCACGCCGGCGCTGGCCGCCGCCTGGGTGCAGAACGCCGACGTCACCAACCACTACGGCATCACGTACTGGGAGGTGGGCAACGAGGTCTACGGCAACGGCACCTACGGCGCCAACTGGGAAGCCGACTCCCACTGCACCACCGCAGCCTCGGGCGGCGCGGTCACCATCGGCAGCGAGCCGAGCCAGACCTACAACTGCGGTCCGAGCGTGTATGCGAACAATGTGCTGAGCTACATCTCCGCGATGAAGGCGGCCAGTGCGAACATCCACGTGTGCGCGGTGGTGACCACGCCCGGATTCTGGCCGGACAACGTCACCAACGCCACCACCAGCCCGCAGTCGTGGAACCAGACCGTGCTCACGGCGCTGGGCTCGAAGACCGACTGCGTGATCGTGCACTACTACCCGGGCGGTTCGACCGCCGCGGGGATGCTCACCGATCCGCAGGACATCTCGGGGATCGTCTCCACGCTCAAGGCGCAGATCCAGCAGTACGCCGGGGTCAATCCGGCCAACGTCCCGATCGTGGTGACCGAGACCAACTCGTCGCTGGACACCGACACCCAGCCGGGCGCCCTGTTCGCCGCCGACATGTACATGACCTGGCTGGAGAACGGCGTCACCAACGTGGACTGGTGGGACCAGCACAACGGCCCCGGCACGCCGACCACTGTGAACGGCGCCCAAGACTACGGCGACTACGGCATGTTCTCCTCCGGCGGCAACGGCAGCGGCGTCACCGAGCCGCCGCTCGACACGCCGTTCGCGCCGTACTACGCGGTCCAGATGCTCTCCAAGCTCGGCGCCCCCGGCGACACTCTGGTCAACGCCACCTCGGGCAACACCCTGGTACGCGTGCACGCGGTCCGGCGCGCGGGCGGGAACCTCGACGTCCTGATCGACAACGAGGACCCGACGAACTCTTACACCGCGAACCTGGCTCTCAACGGCTTCACGGCCTCCGGCAGCCCCACGGTCTACACGTTCGCGAACAACGCGAGCGGCATCACCTCGGCGACGCAGAGCTCTGCCTCGTCGGTCACCGTCGCGCCGTACTCGCTGACCGTGGTCCAGATCCCGGGCAGCGGCGGGACCGGAGTGACGGCGCCGGGAGCACCGGGCCAGCCGGTCGCCTCGAACCTGAATTCGAGCACGTCGAGCAACACCTCGGGCACCGCGACGCTGACCTGGTCGGCCTCGACCGGCGGCACGTACCCGGTCGCGAACTACCAGGTGTACCAGCTGACCAGCGGCGGCGGCAGCGCCCTGGTGTCCAGCCCGACGGCGACCACGCTCAATCTCAGTGGCCTGACGATCGGGGCGGGTTACACCTACAACGTGGTGGCCGTGGACACCCACGGCAATCCCTCGCTGCCGTCGGCGCCGGTGACGTTCACCGTCCCGCCGCCGTCCAACGCCTCGTGCGCGGTGCACTACGCGATCAGCAGCAGCTGGCCGGGTGGTTTCGGCGCGAGCATCACGCTGACGAACAAGGGGACGAGCGCGATCAACGCCTGGACGCTCACGTTCACCTGGCCGGCGGCCGGCGAGGGCATCCAGAGCGGCTGGAACGGCACGTTCACCCAGACCGGCCAGAACGTGACCGTCACCAACGCTGCCTACAACGGCACGATCGCCGCCAACGGCGGGACCGTCAGCGTCGGCTTCAACGGCACCGACACCGGGCTCGATCCCGCGCCCGCCGCGTTCTTCATCAACAACGCGGTCTGCTCGAACAACTGACGGCCATTGCCCGGCCGCCAACAGCCGCAACGTATTGAAGCGTATTGAATCGGCCGGCCAGTTTCACCGCGGGTGATTTCGAGCACATTCAAAGTGGCTGTTCATTCGCCGGGAGGGGCATCACACGTTTCTTCGTTCAACGCGTCCTTTGGCTCAGTGCACTTCTTCGCTCGTCGCAGCACCCTCAGCGTCGTTCCAAGGTATTTCCACGGCGGAAATCCGCCAGCTGATCGGGGGAGGGGCATCGCATGGTCAGCGACCACGTCCGGCCGTCTCGCGTCGCGCTCACCGGCGTCTCGTCGCGGGCGTACGAACACCCGTCCGCACAGACGGCTCTCGCCGCGATGCAGAACATCCGAGGCTTCGACACCCTACTGCGGAAGGTCCACGGCACGATCGGCGAGCCGCTCGTGCGGATGCGGTACCTCTCCTCCGCGGTCCGCGTCGGGCCACGGCAATTCCGTCGGCTGCAAGCGATCAAGGACGAGGCGATCCGGGTACTCGACCTGCCCTTCGAGCCCGAGATGTACGTGCAGAGCATGGGAGCGGTCAATGCTCTGACCATCGGCATGGACCGGCCGTTCATCGTGGTGTCTACCGAACTGCTCGACGTCTTCGACGACGACGAGCTCTTGTTCGTCATCGGCCACGAGATGGGGCACGCGCTTTCCGGCCACTCGACCTACCTGACCATGGCCCGGATCCTGGCGAGCATCGGCCTGTCCGCCTTCCCGATCGCCGGGCTGGCCATCAGTGCCGTCGAGGCCGCGTTGCAGGACTGGTCCCGCAAGTCGGAACTGTCCAGCGACCGCGCCGGCCTGCTGGTGAGCCAGGACGTCGACACCGCGATCCGTGCCCTGATGAGGCTGGCTGCCGGCGCTCACGCGGACGAGATGGACACGCGGGAGTTCCTCAAGCAGGCAGCCGAGTACGAGCTCGGAGCCACCGGGGCGCGGGACCGCATATACAAGTTCTTCACCCCGTCCGGCACGCATCCCATCCTGGTGGCGCGGGCCAGCCAACTCGACCAGTGGGTGCGCGGCGGCTCCTACGCCCGCATCGTCGAGACACGTGAGTATCCGCGACGCGGTGAGGACAGCAACGTCACGCTGCGGGAGACCATCCGGATGCAGCGTCAAGCAACCAAGCAACTCAAGAGGCTGCGCGGCGACGACAAAGAGCTGCGGCGGCGCGGTCTGGAAATTCCGTACAGCGTGACCGACGGCGAGTCCGACGTCTGAGAGCGACCTACGGTGTCGGCGGGGCGGGCCGACGCAGCCAGTGCGCGCTGGCCGGATCGGTGTAGGCATCGACGAACTTGTTGCGCTTGTTGAACGTGTGGACTATGTCAGGTCTGAACACATACGTAGTGAAGAAGTAGTAACCAAAATAGACCATGGCCGAGGCGGTGATGAGGAAGATCCACGTGGAGTGCCGCAGCAGGTCGCAGAGGCTGAGGCTGATGGCTCCGGGCGCGACGATCATCATGAGCGGAACCCTGAGAACATAGGGAACGCTGTTGAAGTTGGTCACCCGGTCCGTCCATAGTCCAGTCCTGTTGTCCGTCTCGGGAACCTTCAGGAGCGGCACGAAGAAGTCGCCCAGAAGCGCCAGCCCGAGGCCGAGCATCGCGGGGAGGACGAAGAGCGCCACGTTCCACCA